>JANQFM010000249.1 GCA_028277865.1 Acidobacteriota bacterium | reverse complement strand
CCGACCGGGACAAGCCCGGCACGTGGCCTCCACCATTGCCAATCCTCTTAAGTGGACGGTCTTGGACCTAATCCGGATTTCTCACGGATTGCCTATGAGAAATCCGGGCTGATCGCAATAACCCTGCTGGCGCTGCTTGACAGTCAATTCCTGTGCCTGTGTGTCTCTCTGGCTACCCTGTTCCCCACTGGCAACTGGCAACTGGCAACTGAATTCACGCCATCGCAGCCAATCGGGATTCGCGGACGCGGCGGCTCAGGTTGGGGTTGCGGGCCAGTTCTGTGGCCAGGCGGGTGTGCAGGGCGTGACCGGCCTTGTAGGCTGTGATGTGGCCGACGACGGGTCCGCCGCACAGCGAGAGGTCACCGATCAGGTCGAGCATTTTGTGGCGCACGAATTCGTCGGGCGCCCGCAGTTGGCCGTTCATGATGCCGTCTTCGCTCAGAACCACGGCATTTTCCAGCGAACCGCCCCGGATGAGCCCGCTTTTCAGCAACTGCTCGACCTCGGCGTAGAAACCGAAAGTGCGGGCAAAGGCGATTTCACGGGCATAGATTTGGGGAGTGATCTCCAGTTCGAGATCTTGATGGCCGATGGTCGGGTGGTCGAAGTCGATTTCGTAGCTGATCCGAAAGCTGTGGTGAGGTCGGATCTCGATGAACTTTTCCTTGTCGCAAATGCGGATGGTGTCCTCCACCATCAGGAAGAGGCGTTCGGCCGGTTGCTCTTGTGTCCCGGCCTCTTGCAGCATTTCAATGAAAGGCAGCGCTGAACCATCCACGATGGGGACTTCCATCGAGTCGATGTCGATGTACAGGTTGTCTATCCCCCAGCCATAAAGCGCCGAGAGGAGGTGCTCGACGGTCGAGAGCATGACTCCGCGCTTCATCAAGGTGGTGGCCAGCACCACCCGCGAAACGTGCTTTCGCAAGGCCTCGATCTCGAAATTCTGAAGATCGGTGCGGCGAAAGACCACTCCCGTGCCGGGCGGTGCGGGGCATAGCGTGATCGAGACCGGATAGCCGGTGTGCAATCCGACTCCTGAAATGCTGACCTGCTTGCCAATAGTGGTTTGCATAAACAACAGGCGAGCAGCGCTTGCATTGCTCCGGCAGCTCGCACTGGAGAATCCGAAAGCACGATGGGTACCAGTCGTAAAAGGCGGAAAAGGGGGGTGGGCGTGCGCAAAAGGCGACACAAGTGTTGCGCCAAGGGGACACCGGGGAGTTTCGCGCCAAGCCGCAAACCCGCAAAGAAGAGAGGGAGTGTCGGGTTCATTCTGCGGTGCCTTGGCGTCTTTGCGTCTTGGCGCGAAATCTCCCTCAGCGACCAAACGATGGACGCAAGAGGGCCAGCGATTGGGAGAGGGAAAGCCAGCCTGTGTAGAGGTAGCCGCCTGCGAAGAGCACCAGGAAGGGGAGCGAGAAGAAGTGGCTGTGGCTGATGGCGTAGAGGATGACGGCCACATAGTAAAGCCCCAGCATGATTTCCAGCAGCGGCGCCCATCCGATGCGGGCCCGGTAGCGTTTTCCCCTCCAGCCGTCCGAACCTTTTCGGATCGAAAACTTGGGCGTCCGCACAAACGGCGAGTCCACCTTGAATAAGCCTTCGAATACGGCCCGGGCGTTGTTGATCGACAATCCGATGCCCACACCCAGCACCAGGGGCAGGATCTTGATGCGGCGGCGCCAGTCTGAATAGATCTCGCGCTGGGAGACCAGGTAAAAGGAGCTGACGGAAAAAGTGGCCGCGGTAAAAAGAGGCAGGTCAATCAGCATCAGCTCGACCCAGCCGTGCTCCAGCCGGATCACCAGGGCCGGAAAAAGCAGCAGGCTGAGCAGGATCATCAAAGGGTAGGAGATGTTGGCCGTCAGATGATAAAAGGCCTCCAGCTTCAGCTTGGCCGGAAGGCGGGCTGTGAGGATGCGGGGCAACATTTTGCGGGCTGTTTGGATGGAACCCTTGGCCCAGCGGAACTGCTGGGATTTGAAGCTGTTCATGTCCACGGGGATTTCGGCAGGGGCCGTGAAGTCGGAGAGGAAGACGAATTTCCAGCCCGCCAACTGGGCGCGGTAACTCAGGTCCAGGTCTTCGGTCAGCGTGTCGTGCTGCCAGCCTCCGGCTTCTTCGATGGCCTGGCGTCGCCAGATTCCCGCCGTTCCGTTGAAGTTGAAAAAGCGCCCCGACAGGTTGCGGGTGCCGCTTTCGAGTACGAAGTGGCCGTCCAAGAGGATCGACTGGACGCGGGTGAGCAGCGAGTAGTCCCAGTTGAGGTGATCCCAGCGAACTTGGACCATTCCGACCTGGGGATCGCTGAAGTAGTCCAGGGTCCGCTGCAGCATCTCGGGGCGGGGCACGAAGTCGGCATCGAAAATGGCGATGAACTCCCCGCTGGCGCTTTGCATGCCGTGCTGCAGGGCGCCGGCCTTGAACCCCCTGCGGTCTTTGCGGTGAACGTATTGGATGTCGAATCCCTGACGGGCGTACTCGCGCACTTTCCGGGCCGCGATGCGCCGCGTGTCATCGTTGGAATCATCCAGGACCTGAATCTGAAGGCGGCCTTTGGGATACTCCAAGGCGCAAACCGAGTCGATCAGCCGCTCGACCACGTAGACCTCGTTGAACAAGGGCAGCTGAACCGTTACCCGAGGCGGCCGCTGCAGGCGCCCCAACGGCTGGGGACGTTTGTCGCGGTGCTTGAAGTAGAGGTAGACCAACTGGTAGCGGTGCACCCCGTACAGCGACAAAATGCTCAACACAACGAAGTAGCCGGTCAGAACGGCGTAGCGAAGAGAGTCGTTATGCTGCAGTTGGGAGATGAGATCCATGGCAAATCGGCTTCAGCCTTGAGGCCTGGTGGATTTTAAGGGCAAGAGCACTTTCGGGGAAGTCATAAAAACTACAATTGACGTCAGTGCTGAGGAGCTGTCAGGAATGAACTTTCCCGCTTGCTCAATCGGAGCAGGTCGAAGCCGGCCCGAATCTGAGCGAGCAAATTGCGACATTCTTTTCCTAACGACTCCTGAGTCTTATTTCTTCTTCTTGATGGGCGGTTCCAGGAACTGCCCGGGCGGGACGACAGGGTTGATAACGACCTCCGTCATATGGCGTTGCTCCCAGAGTCGGCCATCAAAAAAAATGTCGATGCGCAGCGGGTGCCGGACGCCCTTGAATTCGTGCCAATTGAAATACTCTTCTGAAAACTGACGGCGATTCCCCAAGCGGTCGGTCTGCTTGTACTCCAGACGGGCCGGCAGGTGGGATTCGAGGTCGAAATAGATCACCACCGAATCATTCGTTTCATCCAAGAACTCGACCGCTTCGTAATTTCCGCCGCCCGTAACCTCGTCGGGGCCGTAGTAAAAGAGCTGCACGTTTTCCATCCCGGAGCGCTGCCGAATCACGATGTCCGGATCATGCCGGGCCTGCTTGGCAAAGCCTTCGATGTCTTCCTGGCTCAAGTCCTCGATGTAGCCTTTGCCCTCCTTTTTCCAGGCCTTGTTAATCTCCAGGTTGTAGACGGAGACCTGTTGCCGCCCGCCCTTGCCGATCTGGAAGTACCATTTAAGAGGCTGATAGTGCAGCCACTCCCAGTACTTGACCAGGCGGCTGCGCTGCCCATGGCGATTGAACCGGAAGTAGTTGCCGTGGCGGTAGACGGTTTCGACGTTTCGATAGCTGGACCCTCCCATCGCCTCAATGGCCTGTTTCACAACCTGCTCGGCTCTTCCTCGGGGATCCTCCTGTGCCTGAATGGGTGCGCATACTGCCGACACCGTCAAGACAGCGGCCAGGATACTTAAGAGGAAGGGATTGGTGGGATCCGGTTGCGGATGTGAATTTCTCATATCTGTATTCCGTTGGACTTCGTCGTGTTCGGATGCGGCTGCCTGCCTGATGGTTTCGGGAATCCTTTTTACCTGCAATGCTCGGCGGATGTTTGTTCAAGTTCCGACATAACGGGAATACAGTGCCCGTGCCCGCGCCGGATCCTCCGTTCCCCGCACGATGGACCGCCCGTCCCGGAAGAGCGCGATGTCGCAGTCTTCGGCGCCGATGCGCAGCAGGTACGGATTGCAGCTGACCCGCACCGAGTGCCGCAGCCGCCGTGCCAATCCTTCCAGGTCCACCTGACCGGGCCGGGAGGGTCTGAGCTGAACGGCATTGCGCCCGCAAAGCCTCGCCTGGCTTTGGGCAGGCAGCAGTTCCAGATAGCGAAATCGCCTTAGGCCGCAGCAGCGGCAATCCGGATCGGCCTGTGCCGAAAGCGGGACTGTCCGCCAGCTGCCTGTCCAGGTGTCCGCCTGCAGGATGCGCCCCGTGAACCCTGTGCCGCTCAAAAATCGCAGCGCCTCGGCGACCTGGAAGGAGGCCACAGCATGAATGGCCGTGGCCAGGATGCCGACCGTCTCGCAAGTTTCCACGCTGCCCGCCAGGGGAAGTTCCTCCATCAGGCATTGAAGGCAGGCAGATCCGGCCTTCGGATCAATGGCCAAGGCGACGCCGAAGCTTCCCAGGGCAGCGCCGTAGATCCAGGGGATCTGCCGGTTGACAGCAAAGTCGTTGATCAAGAAGCGGGTCTCAAAGTTGTCGGTCCCGTCGATCAGGATTCGGCAGCCTTCGGTTGACGAGGCGATGTTGGCGCCATCCAGATCGCGTACCCAGGCTGTCACCTCGACCTCTGAATTCAGCTTCTGCAAAGCCTGGCGGGCCGCCACTGCCTTGGGTAGCCCCTGCCGTGCGTCCTCTTCGCTGAAGAGGGATTGACGCTGCAGGTTGGACTCCTCCACAAAGTCGCGGTCGATGAGGATCAGCCCTCCGATTCCGCCCCGCGCCAACATTTCGGCCGACGCCGTCCCCAGAGCCCCGCAGCCCAGCACAGCAACGCAAGAGTGCCGAATACGCTGCTGCCCCTTGTCTCCGATCGGATCAAACGAAATTTGGCGCGAATAGCGATTCATTGATAGGTCATTGTAGCATCGTGCCAAGGGGAGGGGTTCGTGCCTGTATGGTTCGGGCAACAGCCACAGAGGCTGGCTGATTGCCAAAGCCGGGGCAAGCCGCAGAGCCGCCTTGCGCGGCTTACGGATCAGGGCGCCGAATGAGACCTTTTTCATCACTCTCGATCCTCTATGACCATGGACCTGATCACGCCAGCCCTGATCTTGCTCTCCTCCTTCATATTTGCCGAACCGGCCGCGATCCTTCAGGATCCCAGTCCCGGCCAACCTGCCCAGCAGCTGCAGGAACAACTGGACTCCTTTTGGAGGTCGCATGACCTCCCCGGAGTGACAGCCGGAATCGCTTTGAAGGATGGCACCTCAATGGGACTGGCGGCCGGCTTCTCCGACCTCGAGGCACGGACTCCCATGCAGCCGGACGACCGTATGCTGGCAGCCAGCGTAGGCAAGACCTTCGTGGCCGCAATTGTGCTCCAGCTCATCCAAGAGGGCCGTGTGAGCCTGGAGGATTCCTTGCGCAAGTGGCTGGGCGGCGAAGAGTGGTTCGATCGGCTCTCCAACAGCTCGGACATCCGAATTCGGATGCTTTTAAACCATACCAGCGGCGTGGTTCCGCATTTGGAAACAGACCTCTTTACGAAGATTCTGGAGGCCGACCGCGACAAAGCCTGGCACCCTGAGGAGCTGATCTCCCTTTCCCTCGGCCAGCCCGCCTTGTTCCAAGCCGGGACGGGCTGGGCCTACTCAGACACCAACTACATCCTCGTCGGCATGGTCATCGAACGGGTCACCAAGCGACCCTATTACGAAACGCTTGAAGATCGCCTGCTCGAGCCTCTCGGACTGAACGACACCCTGCCCTCCGACAGTCGGCGCATCCCCGGGCTGGTGCAGGGATACCTGGGTTCCGAGGCGCATTTCGGGGTCAGCAAGACGCTCGAGAAGGGCCGCTTTTTCATCAACCTGCAATACGAATGGACCGGCGGAGGGCTGGCTTCCACATCCCGCGACTTGGCGCAGTGGGCGATGGCTTTGTACGAGGGGCAGGCCTTCAGCCCGGAACTCCTCAAAGAGATGCTTGAGGGCGTTCCGACCGGGCAGGGCGCCCGATACGGCCTGGGCGTGATCATAGCCGAGACAGCGCTGGGGAAATCCTACGGCCACGGCGGCTCCATGCCCGGCTACCGGACGCTGATGATGTACTTTCCCGAGCATCGATTCGCCATTGCAGTGCAGTTCAATACCTCGGACCCCCAGAAGGTCGACCGCCAAACGCTCATCGATTGCGTGACCTCCCTCGGCCAAGTGATTCTGAATTACCAGCCCCAGTGACCTGCATCGAATGAAGAGCCAGGCCATCCCAAGGGTCGCGGCAAAATTGTACAATCTTGGACCTTGGTCACGCAGAGGCGCAGAGACGCAAGAGGGGAAGAGAAGCGGACCTTTTGGACTCTGGATCCCTTCCGCTCTTCTTGCTGACTCCCTGTCTCCTCCTGCTTGACCTTGGACCTTGGACCTTGGACTTTGGACGGGCTACCCTCTTGCTGACAACTGACCAATGAAAAAGCTGATCCTCACCCTCATCGTCCTCGCCTTGATCGGATACCTCTACCTGGATTGGGACGGCGCCGAACCGAAGGTCGAGTGGTTGGACGCGCCCAAAGACATCGGCGCCAAGACCGCCGTCTCCCTGCAGGCCCTGGACGACGGCAAAGGCCTGGCGCGCATCACGGTCACCCTCGTGCAGGGGGAGCAGCGCCAAATCGTCTTCGAGGAGCGCATGGCGCGCTCCTGGCAGCCCTGGAAGCGAGGCACTCCTCAGCGGGCCGTGGCCTTCCAGCCGGTCGAGGCCTTGAGGGATTTTTCACTGGCCGAACAAGCCTTCCAGATGGAAGTCGAGGTGGAAGACCATCCCAGCTGGCTTCTTTTCAGCCGCACCAGCACCTTGAAGGGAGATTTCCGCTACGATGCGACGCCTCCCAGCATCAGCACCCAGTCGACTCAGCACAACATCCGTCAGGGAGGCGCTGAAGCAGTCGTCTACAACGTCTCGGAGGACACGGTGGATTCCGGGGTCCTGGTGGCCGACCGGACCTATCGGGGCTTTGAGATGGCACGGCTGGATCCCGGGCAACGCATCTGCCTGCTGGCATTGCCCTACAACGCCGCGGCTGACACGCCCTTCAAGCTGTGGGCGGTGGATGCCTCTGGAAACCGCTCCGAAATCCCCTTAGCCATCCAGGTGCGCCCCAGGCGCTTTGGCCGCGACACCATCAGCATTCGGGATTCTTTCATCGACAAGGTGGCGCCGGAGATCCTGCAGCAATCCAATCTGACCCGTCCAGCCACCCACAAGGAAACCTTCCTGCTCATCAACCGCGACCTCCGCCAACGCAACCACAGCCAGATCGAGGAGTTGTCGCGCCGATCGGCTTCCAACCTCCTATGGAGCCAAGCTTTCCTCCAGTTGAGCAACTCGGCGGTACAGTCCTCCTTCGCCGACGAACGGACCTATCTCTATCAGGGCCAGGAAATCGACCGGCAAACCCACCTGGGATTCGACTTGGCCTCGACCGCCGCCAGTCCGGTCGAAGCGGCCAACGACGGCGAGGTGGCCTTCGCCGGCTATCTGGGCATCTACGGAAAGTGCGTGATCCTCGACCACGGGCTGGGGCTGATGTCCCTTTACGCCCACCTGAGCGAGATCTCTGTTGCGCTCAGCCAGCAGGTGACACGCGGCGATCCTCTGGGCCGCACGGGTGAAACCGGGCTGGCCGGCGGCGACCATCTGCACTTCACCATGCTGGTTCAGGGTATGCCGGTGAACCCTCTGGAATGGTGGGACGCCGCCTGGGTGCGCAATCACGTCTTGGGACGTCTGGAATAGGGGAAGGTGAGACGCGAAATCTGACGTAAGAGACTTTGGGCGCATAGCGGCGACTGCAGTGTGCGCCCGGAACTTGAGCGCCGGATTGACCTGTGCGACTTCCAATAGCCTCCAAATAGCTTCCTAATAACCTCCCAATAGTCTGCCCTTGGCTACACCAGCATTACTATGGTATAGTATGCCTATCTTTGTCTGGTGACTTTTTGAATTCTGAATGGAGGTGCGCTATGCGTAGAGCTCTTGTATTGTTCTCGACCCTTATGGCAACAACTGGCTTACTCTCGGCCCAGGAGGATCCAACAACAAACAAAGATTTGATCAGGATGATCATGGAAAGGGCTGCACAGGAACCTGCAGCTCACATGGTTTCGGCAGCGGGCTGCGATTGCGAAACATCGGTTGTTGGGAGCCCGATCCTGATGGGGGCCGGCGCCTCGTCCATAGCGGCAAAGGCCGCACTGGATTCCCGGCTTCCCAGCCTCCCGGCGACGGCTCCGGTATCGACGCCTGCCACGTTCTCCGATCCGACCAGCGTGACCTTCTTCGGAGGGTACAGCTATGGCAGGTCAGACGGAGATATCAATTGGAACGGCTTCATAACGGCTGCATCTTTCCATATGACGGACTGGCTGGCCGTTGCAGCCGATGTTTCAGGGCACTTTGCCGATCTCGGCGGCATCCTTGATGTTTCGTGGTTCAACTTCTCCGCAGGGCCTCAAATCATCCAGCGTACGGGACGCGTACGCGGCTTCGCCCATGTCCTTTTCGGTGTCGGCCGCGTCGATGCAGCCTTCCTTGGCCAGAACCTCGGCAACGAGACTGGCTTCTCCACAGTGTTCGGCGGTGGTGTAGATATAGGCTTGAGCGAGCGATTTGCTCTTCGGGTCTTCCAAGGCGACTTGGTGCGCCTCTGGGACATCAACGGGGTGGACGCCAACCTGGGCCGAATTTCCTTCGGTGTTGTCGGAAGGTTTTGAAGGCTCAGCTCCACACCAATGGGAGCCCGCGAAACCCGGCTGAACCCCTTTCGCGGGCTTCCCTTCCCCTTCGCCCTAGCCCGTGAGAATTCCGGGCTAATCCAGTTGCTTGCGAAACAGCCGCGTAGCCGCATAGAGGCCGATGGCGGTGAAAAGCAGCATGGCCAGCATTTCGGGCCATTGGCTCCA
>JANQFM010000188.1 GCA_028277865.1 Acidobacteriota bacterium | reverse complement strand
TCGGGGAGGGGATGAACCGCATAGGACGCCGAGAGAAGACGCAGAGAGCGCAGGGAAAAGGGAGTCAGGATCCGGGCCTGATCTCCTCTCTGCTCTCTGCGTCCTGCCTCTGCGTTCTCTGCGGTTCAATTCTCTCGGACAACGCCGCAGCCTTTGCGTCTTTGCGCGACCCTCCCAACCTCTTCAACCACTTGACGCCCTCCACCACCCAGAACACCAACGTGCTGACCAGCAGGGCCATGCCCAATTCGCCGGCTGTCAGCGGCACAGTCCGAAAGAACCCCTGTGCAAAGGGCAGGTAGATGACACCCATCTGCAGGACCACGGTCAGCACAACGGCCAACAGCAACGTGGGGTTGGAGGCGATTCCCAGCCGGAAGACCGATTCGCGCCGGGAGCGCAGGGCCAAGGACAAGGAAATCTGCGAAAGCGTCAAGGTGGTGAAAAGCAGCGTCTGCCAACGGGGGTTCCCCTCTTCCCACCAAAGGAATCCCAGCGTGAGCGCCACCAGTCCCAGCAGAGGGCCGGTCCACAGAATGTCGCGTCCCACCCCGCGGGCGAAAATGCTCTCTCCCGGCGGGTGAGGCGGACGGCTCATGGTGCCCGGCTCCGCCTTCTCCAGGCCCAGCGCCAAGGCGGGCAGGCCGTCGGTAACCAGGTTCATCCACAGGATCTGCAAGGGCAAAAGCGGCAGCGGCATGCCTAGAAGGGGGCCGATGATCATGACCCAGGCCTCCCCCAGGTTACAGCTGAGCAGGTATTGGATAAAGCGTCGGATATTGGCGTAGATGACCCGGCCTTCTTCGACGGCACGAACAATGGTGGAGAAGTCGTCGTCCAGCAGCACCATGTCGGCGGCCTGCTTGGCGACATCGGTTCCGATCTTGCCCATGGCCACTCCGATGTCGGCCTTTTTGAGGGCCGGTGCGTCGTTGACGCCGTCGCCCGTCATGGCAACGATGTGTCGGCGCTGCTGCAGGGCTCCGATGACCTTGAGCTTGTGCTCAGGAGAGACGCGGGCGAAGACCGAGGCCTCTTCCACCTTCAACCCCAATTCCTCTTCGGAATGGCTTTCCAGCTCAGCCGTCGTCATCATGGGCGCATCGGCGTCGAATCCGATCCGGCGTGCTATCTCGGCGGCAGTGAGCGGATGGTCGCCGGTGATCATCTTGGGGCGAATGCCGGCCGCTCGGCAGACGGCCACGGAGCGGGCTGATTCGGGCCGGGGCGGGTCGAGCAGGCCCAGGATTCCGGCGAAGGTCAAGTCCTGCTCCAGATCTTGAGCAGAGTCCGCATCAGAGAGGATCCGGAAAGCCAGTCCCAACACGCGGACGCCCTGTTGGGCACGCCGGTTGTTTCCCTTTTCGATCCGTTCACGCCAGTGATCGTCCAGGGGGACGGGTCCTTGGTTGAGCCAGATCTTGGTGCAGACCTGCAGCAGGCTGTCCACTGCCCCTTTGCTGAAAACAACCCGATCGCCTTTGCCGGCCCGGCGGAGGCAGCGCCGCAGCGCAGCCAAGTTGTCGGGAAGGCCATTGGAATCGGGAGGCAACCGATGAACCGTTGACATACGCTTTCGTTCGGACTCGAAGGGGACCTCGGCTTGGCGCGGGAACGCCTTTTCCAGGGAGTTCTTGGAGTGGCCCAGGCCGGCGGCGGCCATCACCAATGCGGCTTCAGTCGGATCGCCCACCACATGGGGAGCAGCCGCGATCCCCCTTCCAAGAGCGCGCCGGTCCTGCCCGTCCTCTTCCAAAATGGCGTCGTTGCACAGTGCGCTGCCGGCCAGAGTCAACAAGACGCCTCCCTGACGGGCCAGTTTCGAATAGTCGTCCTGCAGGCGCTGGCTGTCTGGGCCATCGTCTCCGATTTGGCGTCGCAGGTCGATGTGAGCTTCAGCGGTGTCGATCATGCGGACTGCCATGCGGTTTTCGGTCAGCGTCCCGGTCTTGTCGGAGCAAATCACGGTGACCGACCCCAGCGTCTCGACGGCAGGCAGCTTGCGGATCAAGGCATGGCGTTCCAGCATTCGCTGAGCGGCCAGGGCCAAAGCGATCGTCACGACGGCGGGCAGGCCTTCGGGAATCACGGCAACCGCCAAGCTGACCGCAGTCAAAAAGAGAATCCGAGGCTCCTCGCCCCGCATCCAGCCCAGCGTCAGCACCACCAACACCAGGCCCAAGGCCGCAAGCGCCAGCACCCTGCCCAAGTGGTCGAGGCGCTGCTGCAAGGGAGTGCGATCCCGTTGGGTCGTATCCAGCATTGAGGCGACTTGCCCCAACTGGGTCCGCATTCCTGTTTCGGTGACGACGGCTTCGGCCCGCCCGCGGCTGACCAGGGTGCCCATGAAGGCCATGTTTCGGCGATCGCCCAGCGGTGTGTCGGGTGCGACAGCGGCATCCGGCTCCTTGCTCACAGCCTGAGATTCGCCGGTCAGGGAGGCTTCCTGGCAACGCAGGTTGGCCGACTCGATCAAGCGGCAGTCGGCAGGGACCATGTTGCCGGCCTCCAGGAGCACGATGTCTCCCGGGACCAGCTGGGGTGAAGGGATGAGCTGAACCCGGCCATCGCGGCGCACCCGCACAACCGGGACAGCCAGGCGGCGCAAGGCCTCCATGGATCGTTCGGCCCGGTACTCCTGGCGAAATCCAAGCAGGGCGTTGAGGAGTACGATGGCAGCGATGGCAACCGCATCTTGATAGTCGCCCAAGAAAACGGAGATCAGGGCTGCTGCCACCAAAACCAAGACCAGCACGGCCTTGAATTGCTCGGCCAGGACCCGCCCGGGGCTTTTGCCCCCTCTCTCCTCCAGCTGGTTGGTGCCGCTTTCAGAAAGGCGGCGTTCGGCCTGGGCCGCAGAGAGACCCCGGGCGGGATTGACGCCGAGTCTCCGAAGGGCTTCTTGTGCTTGAAGCCCGTGCCAGTTTCCATCCACGGATTGATGCAAAGCTGCCTATCCTACCTAGCCCGAGTACCGCTTACTCAACGGGACGCGGCGCCATGAACTCCGGCAAAGGCCACCGCCGGACCCGCCCCCATTAAGGGCTAACACAACTGACTCTCCAAGTCTTGGCCACGTGCCGGGCTTGTCCCGGTCGCGCCGTGTTTAGAGACCAGACCCGGAGGAAAAACGCTGCCGCCACCACGGAGCTTGACTC
>JANQFM010000172.1 GCA_028277865.1 Acidobacteriota bacterium | reverse complement strand
ATCTTGCGGGCCTCTGCCTCTGGAGGGATCCCGATCCTGGCAGCCGAGCGGATCCAGACTCCAGAAGCCCGCAAGATGCGGGCGCTCCCGGCCTTCCCGGTCTGAGGCGTTGCCTCGCTAGGCTTGCAGTATTCTTCACGATTGAGTCAAGTTTTGCCACCGAGGCACAGAGTGCACGGAGAAGAATCAGAAAGGCTCTCTGATCTCTGTGTCTCGGTGTCTTTGTGGCTTCCCGTCTCCGGTCTGAGGCGTTGCCTCGCGCCCAAATGGAACTTCAGTCGAGCAGGCCGTTTTCCAGCGCATAGCGGATCAACTGGGCCGTAGTGTCGAGGCGCATTTTCTTCAGGATGTTGGCTCGATGCGTGCTCACTGTCTTGATGCTCAAGCAAAGGTCCTGGGCAATCTGCGTCGGGCTCTGTCCCGAACCCAGCCGGCAGAGGACCTCGAATTCGCGATCGGTGAGCTTGCGATGTGGCTTGTCGGCGTGAGCCGAGGTGAGGAGGTCAACCAGCTCGGCTGCAAATTGCGGCCTGACGTACCTCTTGCCGGAGAGGATTTGCCGAATTGCCTCGATCAATTGGTCGGGAGCGGTTTCCTTGCTCAGGTATCCGTCCCCTCCGGCCTTGAGGACACGCACTGCGTATTGCTCTTCAGGGTGAATGCTCAGCACCAGCACCTGGAGACGGCACTCCTTTTTCAACCATTTGAGCAACTCGAAGGAGCTTGGCCCAGGCATGGCCAGATCCATCAGAATCAGGTCCCACGACTTACTGGCCACTTGCTGACGGACTTCCCAGACGTCGGCGGCCTCTCCGATCTGGATGTCATCGAAGCCCTCCTTCAGGATTTGCCTCAGCCCCTCCCGGACTATCGGGTGGTCGTCCGCAATCAGGATTCGCACGGTCGCCCCTTATTTCCACTCAAAGGTATGGTCACAGCGACTTTGGTCCCCTTGCCGGGTTTCCCTCGGATACTCACATGCCCTCCCAAGAGGACGACTCTCTCTTTCAGGCCCACGAGTCCGAAGGAGCGTGGATCTGAAGCTTCTTGCCGGGAAATGCCGATTCCGTCATCCTCGACACGCAGGACCAGCCGGTCGCCGACGACGCTGCAGTGAACGCGCAGGCAGGTGGCCTGGGCATGGCGTGCCGCATTCGTCATTGTCTCCTGAAAGATTCGAAATAATGCGATAGTCATGTTTTGGCCTACCAAATCGGTCGGATCCATCGGATCAATCTCAACTTCGCAAGCGATCCCCGTCTGCTTCTGGAATTCTCGCGCTTGCCATGCGATGGCGGCAAACAGGCCGAGATCGTCCAGGATCGCAGGCCGCAACTGAGAGACGATGCGCCTCACGGCTTGGATCGTCTGGTCGACTAATTGCTCCATTTGCTGCAGCTTGGCCAGCGAGGCCGGGGCGTCGGCCAGCCGCTTCTGCAACCAGGACAGTCCCATCCTGATGGCTGTCAGTGACTGCCCGAACTCATCGTGGATGTCGCGCGATACACGGGCCCTTTCTTCTTCCCGGATGTCCTGCAGGTGGCCCGCCAGCTCCCTGAGTTGCTTTTGGGAATTCTCAAGGGCGATCTGGCTTTGCTTGAGACTTTCGACATTTCGGCACAGAGTGGAGAAGTACTCGATCTCGCCTGCCTGGTCCTTATGGGCGATGACGACCTGAGAAACGGGAATTTCCCGACCCGATCGGGAGATCAGGGTACTTTCGCCTATCCAAGCGCCCTTCAAGGCGGCGACTCGAAGCTTCTCGGCTTCCATTATGCGGGAGGCCCACTCGTATCCCGGGTCACCGGCTGTGGGGGCAGGCAGAGCCTCTTGACCGATTCCCAACATCCGGCGGCCTTGCGGATTCAGATAGACGATCCGGCAATCCGAATCCATGATGGCGACAAAGTCCGGGGTTGTTTCAATGATCCGATGAAGTCTGCGGCGCTCGCCTCGAATTCGCTTCAGTTCCCTTTGCCGGCGGGCTTCATCAACCGCACGGCGGACACTCGGCGCCAGCCTCGCGAGCCGGTCCTTCAGGATGTAGTCGGTGGCCCCGCGCTTCAGGGCACGGATTGCAGTCTCTTCGCCCATCGTTCCGGAGACAAAAATGAACGGTGCCTCCGGCCTCCTTTGGCGGGCCGATCGAAGCGCCTCCCAGCCATCGAAGCCCGGAAGGCTGAAATCGGAGAGGATCAGGTCGACCTGTTTCCGGCCTAAGGCTGAGAGATACTGCTCTTTGGTGGAGGCAACAGACATCTGCATGTGCACTTCGCTATCCAGCAGGCTGCACCGAATCAGTTCAGCGTCTTCTGGATCATCCTCCAACAGCAAAATATTCAGCATCGCTTTCCTTGAGGGGTGAGGCCTCACCACTGCACGGCTCACCGCACCTGTCAAGAGTATAGCGCACAGTGGATTCACTCAGGATGAGGGTAGAGGCCAGGTGGGGCATACTTAGCGAGGCGGAGCCTCAGCCCAGAGGTTGGAAGCCACAGAGACACCGAGACACAGAGATCAGAGGGCCCTTCTGATTCCTTCTCTGTGCACTCTGTGCCTCGGTGGCTTTCTATAAGGTGGCGGCAAGATGCCTGCTGATTTCCCCATCACCATAGATAGGTATAGCGAAAAGTATTGTATGTTTATCTTTCAATTTTAGTGCTACCTTCCGTAAATGCGGCGACGTATTCTATCGAGGAGACCGGAAACCGTAGACCGGAAACCGGCAGAGGCTCCAGAGTCGCTGATCTCTGTGTCGCGGTGTCTTTGTGGCTTCCCGTCTCTGATTTCGAAGCCTTTATGTTAATATGGCGTAAATGACTTCTTCGAGCCCAGACCCTCAGACGAGGGCGAGTGCTGCAGGCATCGCAGCGGGCGCATCGCCTTGGTGGATCGTCATATTGGTCGCCGTCTCAGTTTTCGTTGCCACGCTTGCTCTGTGGTGGGTACTGCGGACTCAGGAGCGGGCGCATATTCTCCGGGCTTTCCGTTTGCAGGCCGAAACAGCAGCGAATGAAGTCCGTTTGCAAATGATGTCCCGCATGCAGGCTCTACTTCGCATGGTGAGACGTTGGGAGGTCCAGAACTTCGCGCAGCAGCAGCAGACTGATACAGCGTTGTATATTGAAGATTTGCAAGGGCTTAGGGCAGTTGTCTCTTTGGACGCCGCAGGTGCGATCCGCTGGGTGACTCCGCCCCGGGAACACATTCGAGCCAGTAGGCCGCCCTCCAATCTTGCCATACGCGCCGGCGCACCCTTCTCGGGGGATCTGGCCGATGTCGCAATCTCACCTTCATTTCCTCTGGCGGACGGCGACTGTGAATTCTCGGCCTGGCTTCCCGTTCGACAGGCCGACGATGGCCTTGAGGGCTGGATTCAAGCGCTCTTTAGCTGCTCGGAACTGTTCGACAGCGTTTTGGAGAACTTCGGATCGGCCTACACTCTTGCCATACTTGAGGGTGACCTAGAAATATATCGGCGCGCAGACCCAACCCTCGAGTCTCGGAGGGACCTGCTTTCACAAGCCCCGGCGCTCTTTTTGAATGCGGGCTGGGAGGTTCAGGTCTGGCCGACCAATGAGGCGCTTGAAGATCTTCAATCGGCGCTGCCTGAGTTCATGCTTGGATTCGGGGCACTGATCAGCCTGTTGGCGGTCGTTGGAGGTTATCTTGCCCTATCGATTAGGAAAGGAAGAACAGATCTGTCCCACCAGATCAGCCAGCGCCTGGGTGCACAGAAAGCGCTGCGAGACTCCGAAGAATATTTCAGGTTAGCCGTCGATGCAATTGTAGACTATGCCATTATTGCGCTCGATGCTGGCGGTCGGGTTTCCACTTGGAACAAGGGAGCCGAACGGCTTCTAGGGTACAAAAAGGAAGAGATCATCGGTCAGAGTGTCTCTATCTTCTATCCCCGCAGCGACAGGGGCGCCGGAATGCCGTCAGGGATCTTGGAGGCCGCAGTGCGGGATGGGCGTGCCGAGGATGAAGGCTGGCGGATCCGCAAAGACGGCACCCGCTTTCTAGCCAGCGTCGTGATCAGGCCCTTTCGGGACGAGACGGGACGCCACCAGGGCTTCGCGGCAGTCATTTACGACCTCACCGAACAGAAGCGAGCCAAGGGCGAAGTCAGCCTGGCTTACCTGGCCCTCGACTCGTCCGACACTGGATTCGTCATTACGGATCCTGAATCCCGCATCCGCTACGTCAACGACGCCTTCCTCCGCCTTTTCGGTTTCAGCGATCGGTCCGAGGCGGTGGGCCGGATGGCTGCTCAACTGCCTGTCTCAGGGGTTCGCTCCAGCACAAGCATGCTGGAGCTCATCGAGTCGCTGGCCGGAAAGACAATTGAGATCGAGGTGAAGGGCCGCGAGGGCAGCGTTACGCCGGTGATGGGTTTTTCATCGGAATATAGCGACGAAGCAGGCACGGCGTCAGGCTGGATCGCTTCCTTGGTTGACTTGACCAGTGTCAAACACTCGGAAAGAATGGTTGTTCAGGTTCGGCATCTCGCCGAACGCATTTTCCAGACCATTCGCGAGCCTCTGGTCACCCTTGATACCGGCATGCGCCTGGTATCGGCCAATCGTTCCTTCTACGAGACCTACAGGACCTCTGAAGAAGAGTGCCGCGGGCAATCGCTTCGTGACTTGTGCGACCGCCAATGGGACCTTCCGGAATTGCGCAAGCTCTTGGAAGAGATTGTGCCGCGAAAGACGGTCCTCACGGATTTCATGGTCGAACACGAAATCGAGGGTATCGGCCGCCGGGTGATGCTCCTGAATGCCAGTCAGCTGGAGAGCGATCCACTGGACATTGATTTGATCCTGCTGGCCATTCAGGACGTGACGGATCGCGTGCGCTCTGAGGAGCGACTGCGAGCGACTGTCCAAGAGCTGGACCATTCCAACCAGGAGCTTCGACAATTCGCCTATGTGGCTTCTCACGATCTCCAGGAGCCGCTGCGTGCCGTGTCAGGATGCGTCCAAATCCTCAAGAAGCGCTACACGGGGCAACTCGATGAGGGTGCTGAGGAACTCATCCGCCATGCAGTCGAAGGGGCGAGCCGCATGAGAGGGCTGATCGAAGCTCTTCTGGATTACTCGCGGGTCGGCACCCGAGGAAAGCCTTTCGAGCCCACCGACTGCAACGCCGTGATCAAGGCTGTTTTGTCGAACTTGCAGGTCATGGTCGCCGAAAGTGAGGCGGAGGTGACATGTGGCCAATTGCCTCGCCTTGCTGCGGACCAGTTGCAGCTGGTGCAGCTCTTTCAGAACCTGATCAGCAACGCTATCAAGTTCCGCGCTCAGGCAACGCCCAAGATCCAGGTCGGGGCCGAGCGCCAGGATGGGTTCTGGCGCTTTTGGGTGCGCGACAATGGAATCGGCATTGAGCCGGAATATCGCCAACGGATCTTTACCATCTTTCAGCGCTTGCACACGCGGACTGAGTACGAGGGTACGGGAATCGGGCTGGCGATCTGCAAGAAAATCGTCGAGCGCCACGGAGGCGAGATCTGGGCAGAATCCCAGTCAGGGCAAGGCTCCACCTTTTGCTTCACGTTGCCTGATAGACAGCCAGTCTAGGCCGCTAGGGTTCCAGGGTTCTTCACGATTGAGTCAAACTTGGCTGCGAGGGGTCCGGCGGAGGTCAGGGGTTCCGGGCTCCAGGTTCCAGGTTCCAGATACCAGAGTCCGAATCCCGAAAACCCGGAACCCGGAACCCTTCTGCGATTGGTCTGAGGCTACGCCTCGTTAGCTATAGGTAGGGAGCCACCTCATACCTCCAAAGAGTTTCTGATCCGGAGATTCGATTGGCCCTGGAAGGGCGTTGGATATTAGCCGGTGGTCAGCCGCCTCGGGCGGCGCAGCCACCGGAGAGCGCCCCAAGAACCCTCTGGCGCCCTGGAAGGGTGCTGGGAACAGCGCCGCGGAGGCCCGATGCTATCGGGCTAGTCCAACGCCCCTGCCGGGGCGCGAAATGAGGGTGCGGCAGTTCCGGTGGCTTCGCCGCAGACGGCTTCACCACCGG
>JANQFM010000123.1 GCA_028277865.1 Acidobacteriota bacterium | reverse complement strand
CACTCTCGACCATTCCTGATGCGTCCTGCCGCCCGAGACAACCTCCGCAAGCCAGCAAGGTCAAACATGGCCCTACGGGGACAGGCCCCGTGGTGGCCCAAGATCTGCGGGAGTCCGGTTCTAGCTGTCAATCAAGGCTCCACCGGGACGGGTCCGGTGGTGGCCGGACGGGTTAGCCGAGTGCTTACGAATGCTGTAAAGTCTTTGAGATCTGAAAGCCTTTTCTTGTCTGGTCTTTGCGACTTTTCGGTTTGGCGTGAGATTCGTTCCTGTATTCTCGCTGGCTGAATTTGGGCTGGATGGCTTTCCTTCCTTGACACCCGGCAAAACGGCTTTCTATGATGAGGTGACCTTCCGGCCTTCAAGGCGGCGAACTCGAAACGCGGGCTCGAATTCGATGGTGAAAGCGGATTTGGTACGGGCAGTCTATGAGCGTCACGGCGGAATCAGCTACCAAGAAGCCCAACAAATCGTTGAGAAGATAATCGAGCATGTCAAAACGCGGCTCCTGGCTGGAGAGAACGTCAAGCTGACCCGATTTGGAACCTTCGCCGTAGTGGAGCGCAAGCCGCGATTGGGGCGGAATCCTCAGACTGGAGAGCGGATACAGCTCGATGCCAGCCGCTACGTCACTTTTCGGCCTTCGCGTTCCATTGAGTTTTGATCGATACCATGGCATCCGAGACTCGAAAGCTCTACTACAAAATCGGGGAAGTCTGCGAAATCTGCCGGATTGAGCCTCACGTGCTGCGCTATTGGGAAACTGAGTTTTCGATGCTCTCTCCCGCCAAGAACAAGGCCGGTCAGAGAATCTACCGCCACAAGGAACTGGAGTTGGTCCAGTCCATCAAATACCTGCTTTACGACGAAGGCTACACCATCGCCGGCGCCAACAAGAGGCTCAAGGAGCAGGGTCCGCTGGATGCAGATGCCCGCAGCGGGCCTCAACTGAAACCCTCCCAGAAAAAAGCTTTGTCCGAAGCCCGAAAAGAGCTGCAGTCCGCCCTGGACATCCTCTCACGGGAATGAGGGGCGCAAAACTGGAAATCAGGCTTGAATCGAGGAGTGAGAGTGCCTGTCGAGGACCTCTGAGGGAGGCATCCAGGCAGGCAACGGAGGTTCGGTGTTGGAGCGGCGTCCGGCTCGTTGGCCTCCGATCGCCCAAGCGCTGAGAAGGCGGCACATCAGGTAAAGGGCCAAAAGCATGTAAAAGCCGACGATGCCGAGCACGATTGAAAGCGGAAGCCAGACCATATCCACGTCGGTTCCTCCTCTGCCAATTTGATCGGCAGATGTTGGCCTCTCCCTGGTGATAAAACGCACAACCGCTTGATTTCCCCTCATTTCTGCTATTCCCGTCCACACCTTTTGGGAGCAAAAACCTCTTCCCTGAAAAAGAATTCAGAAGGAAGCCAATGGGAAGAGTGCCGGAAGGAGGCCTGAATAGAGTGGCGCTTCCAACCGAGGAGATCCGCTCCCGAGCGGTTTTCCGCAACAAGAGGAGAAGCAGCATGAAACGTTCAGGCCTTCAGCAACCATCCCGACCTTCCCCAAAGCAGGATTTCAGCCGACTGATCGCACGGGTGGCGCGCAAAGAGCAGGATGCGCTGGCCGAGCTTTACGAAGAATCCGGCAGCCTGGTCTACGCTACCGCCTGGCGGATTCTGAAAAACCGTGAAGCGGTAGAGGAAGCCGCCCAGGATGTCTATTTGCAGATCTGGCAGAAAGCTGCCTGCTACGACCCTTCACGGGGCAATCCCAGCGCTTGGATCGTGACGCTGGCCCGCAGCCGGGCCATTGACCACCTGCGGCGTCAAAAGCAGCTCGATACGCTGGACGCCGAAACGGTCCTGGGCGCACTGCCCTCTGACGAAGACCCCGAAGCGGACAGCCTGCGATCGGAGGTGCGGCGCTGGATTGCGGCGGCGCTCAAGCGCTTGAGCCCCGAACAGCGCACGGTGATTGAGCAAGCCTATTTCGTCGGGCTGAGCCACAGCGAAATATCCGGGCGGCTGCGCATTCCCTTGGGAACCATCAAGACTCGAATCCGCCTGGCCATCAAACACCTGCAATCCCAGCTCCAGCCCTTGCAGACGCGCAATTGACCACACAGAGGCCGACACTGTGCTACCCCAAACAGACACGTTCTATGCGGCTTTGCGTGAAACTCTGGAAAACTACTGCCCCGCTTCGATCTCCCCCAACAATCCCGAAAACCGGCTTGCATCATATCCCGCAGCCAACTGCAACGACTCGTAAAGGCGGTTGATTTGGGCGTCCATCCGGGGATTGCTGCGGCCTGTGCTGCGCAGGTAGGAGGTATAGAGGGTGTCCACCGCCCAAGTGGCTTGCTCGGCGGAGCGGATTCCGGCTTGGCCGATCGGACCCGAGCGGGCGGCGATGGCGGCGATGAGGCGCTCGACCATTTCGGCGTCCCAGTTGATCGCCTTCAGTTGGGGCAGCAGATCATCCACGGTTGATGCGATGCCGCGCGCCCTTGAGGCCACTTGGGAACGGTTTTCAAGAGCCGTCTGGAGATCTTTTTTGAGGGCGGCGATGCGGCTGTCCAAATCCTCTGCCCGACTCTTCAAGGCGACTTCGAAAAGTTGTCGGAAGACGATGTAGCGGGACTCGTCCCAGGGCGGGATGCCGGGGATCCCCTCAAATCCCCGAGCCTGGCGGGGGCTGGGGACGTAATCGTCGCCTGGGCGTGGAACAGCCAGGCTGTGGTGGCAGGAAGAGCACTCGAAATCCTCGAAGTCAGGCCAGCTGTCCCATCCCGTCCCTTGCGCCCTGCGGGCCAGCTGAAGCATGGATTGGCGCAAGGCGACCGCCTGACCCACCGCCCAATGCTGGACGCCCTGCCAGCCGCCCTGCCGCTGACGCCAGTGCCGGGGCATCAAGGCACTGAACGTATCCAGCTCGAATCGGAGCACGGGATGCCCGGCGGCTATCAGTTCGTGGTTGACGGTCCTTGCGCCATCGCCCAGGTGACAGGCAAGGCAGGCCTCGGCACGCTGCTCCGGTCGGCGGCTGTCGGTCATTGCCAGATCCGTTCGCGAGACGATTCCGGCGGCATGGGCACCGAGCCAGGAGGTCGAAACGCCATGGCAGGCCTCGCAGCCGACCCCTTCGGCGATGTCGAAGAGGGGAGTCCGCTGGCTGCCGGGGATGTTTAAGGCGTGGCAGTCCAGGCACAGCGCAGCCTTTTGGGGCGCTGCAAGCTTGAGGTTGGCGGCGATGCGGCGAGAACGCTCATCGAGCAGCACCGCATAGGCTTGGGCGTGACGGTCCTGGGTGGACCAGATGCGGTATTCGTTTCGCAGAATGCCGCCTCCCTGCACCTCCGCCAGGCTGCCGTGACAGTGGCTCGAAGCGCACGAACCGGCCCCCAGTGCTCGGCCGGGCCCATCTTGGGACGATTGCGGGGAAGATGCCGGAACGGCCGCCAGCAGGGGGATGATGAACAAGCCGGCTAAGCCTGCCAGCATCCGATGAAGGAGGTGCCGGACCTGATGATTGCCTGCACGCATGCTCACTCCTGTTGCAAGGCGAAAGCCTGGGGATAGCGACGCCGCAGGTTGCGGTCGATTTCCTGGACCAGGGATTCGATGGCGGCATCCGAACCCGAAGAAGCCTTCAGCGAAGCGTAAAGCGCATCGGCTGCCCAATGCAATTGCTCGGCCGACCGGACTCCCGCCCCGGCCAGGTTGTCGGCATCGCAATGCAGAGCCCGTATGGCGCTGCGCAGGGTGTCGCCTCCGAAGTCCGCCGACATGAGGCGGGGAATCAGCCGCTCGGCTGTTTCAGCCAGACGGCGAGCCGACTGAGCTGTCCGGCCCGGATCTTTCCCCAATTCCTCCACAGCCTGGTGCAACTCGTTCATCCCGGATACCAACGGGTCGCCTGAACCAGGCAAGGCGGCTTCGGCAAAGCGGCGCAGGACCAGCAGCCGGGCCGGATTCAGAGGCGGGATCCCAGCACGTCCCCGATAGCCCCTTCGCTGGCGTTCGAGGGACGGATAGGGGTGATGGCAGGAACTGCATTCGAAGTCGGCAAAGTCGGGCCAGCCGCTGAAGCCATTGCCCTCCATGCGCTTGGCCAGCTGCTGCATCGACATGGCCAAAGCGGTCGCCTGCCCGATGGCCCACTGGCGGGCGCCGTGCCCTGCTTGGTCGGGTTCCTTCCAGTGAGGGGGCATTCGGGTCACGAAAGTGTCCAGGTCGAAGGTCAGCTCCGGATGCCCGGCGGCGATCAGCCGGTGGGTGACGCTCTTTTGCTCGTCGCCCAGGTGACAGGAAAGGCAAAGGCGGGCACGGCGTTGCAGGTTCTTGGTATCGATCATCCCCCGCC
>JANQFM010000119.1 GCA_028277865.1 Acidobacteriota bacterium | reverse complement strand
GATGTGATGTGATGTGATGTGATGTGATGTGATGTGATGTGATGTGATGTGATGTGATGTGATGTGATGTGATGTGCTGTGAAGTGATGGGATGGGATCTGGCCTTCAAGCCGGAACGTCGAGTGATCATGGAGCAAGCCCGTCGCAGCGGTCGGATGCTGGCCACCCCCCGTGTTGCCATGGTAGGTGCAGCGGATGACGATCATGGCATCCTCATTTTCCAGCCCATCTACCGTGAAGGGGCGCCGGTCGGCACGGATGAACAGCGGCAGGCAAGCCTTCTCGGCTTTGCAGTTGGCGCTTTCCGAGTGAAGGCTCTGGTTGAAAACGCCCTTCAGTACCTTCCTGAACAGCAGAGTTGCATCGAACTTTACGACGAAGATGCAATCTCGGAAATGCGATTCCTGTATGCCCACTGTTACGCCTCTTCCCGCCAGGATCACCACCACTCCCTTGAACACCTTCAAATGTTTCAGATAGCTGGGCGGACCTGGGCTGCCCGATTTACGGCCACTCCTTCATTTATTGCGTCTCATGGGACATGGAGGCCGGTGGCGGTGCTTTCGGGAGCCTGCCTTTTGACATTGCTGGTGGCCTGCTACGCCTGGGTGGGCATCGGTCGCCGCTCCCGCATCGAGCGCTTGGTTGGTAAGCGGACGGCCGAACTGAGCCGTGCCAATTGCCAGCTCCGGGAGGCCAAAGAGGTTGCCGAAGCCGCCAGCCAGGCCAAAAGCGAGTTCTTGGCCAATATGAGCCATGAAATCCGCACCCCCATGAATGGCGTGATCGGCATGGCGGGCCTGCTGATCGATTCCGACCTGTCCGCCAAGCAAAGAGACTACGCGGATACGATCGCCAGCTGCGCCGACTCGCTATTGGTCATCATCAATGACGTCCTCGACTTTTCGAAGATCGAAGCCGGCAAGCTCAAGCTTTCCCCAGCCCCCTTGGACCTGCGCGCCCTGGTTGAGCAGGCCGCTGAACTGCTGGCGCCCAAGGCGCAGGAAAAAGAGCTGGAATTCGTGCTGCGCTTCGCTCCCCAGACGCCGCGCCATCTGATCGGCGACGCGGCCCGCATCCGCCAAATCCTGATCAATCTGGCAGGCAACGCCGTCAAGTTCACCCACCATGGCCACGTCCAGATCAGCGTTTGCTGCTCAGCTTTGAAGGAGCAGGGCGCCCGGATCAAAATCGCTGTCCAGGACAGCGGGATCGGGATTCCTCCCGGCAAACTGGAGCAGCTTTTCGAACAATTCACCCAAGCCGATACCTCAACCACTCGCAAGTATGGCGGAACGGGACTGGGATTGGCCATATCGCGCCAACTGGCCCGACTGATGGGGGGAGAGATTACCGCCCACAGCGAGCCGCAAAAAGGCTCGACCTTCACCTTGCATCTTCGCCTTCCCGTCGATCCCGATGCACCTGAGCGATCGTCGTCCCCTGCCGGCTTGGAAGGAGTCCGCGTGCTCTTGGCCGAGCCGCATCCTGGGCAGAGAGGGGCTCTGTCTGAATTGCTGGAAAGCTGGGGAGTGCAGTGGCAGGTGTCTGAATCCGCCCAGCAGGCTTTACATGCGCTTCGGCAGTCTCATGAGCAGGGCGATCCCATTCGGATCGCCCTGCTGAGCTGCAGCCTGGACGGGCTTTCACTGGCAGGCACGATCCGCAAGGATCCCGGCCTGGACGGGACTGCGCTGCTTCTTCTGACTCCTGTCTGCGGCAATGTCCGCTCCCGTCGCCTGCAGCGTGCCGGTTTGGCAGGCTGTGTGTTCAAGCCCATCCGCCGGAATCAGCTGCAGGAGGCTCTGACGACCGCCCTGAAGGCTGAAAATCCGCCCGACCTGCCTTTGCCCTTGGCTGCCAACGGCAGTGCGGCGCGACCGACGCCGGATGACCCGGAGCCTGAAACCGAAGACCCCAGCGGCAGGCGGGTCTTGGTGGCCGAAGACAACATCGTCAATCAGCGGGTTGCCGTGCGCATGCTGGAACGCCTGGGCTGTCGGGTGGATGTGGCGGCCAACGGGCGCGAAGCCGTCGAGATGCTGGAAAAGCTTTCCTACGACCTGGTCTTCATGGACTGCCAAATGCCCGAACTGGACGGCTACAAGGCCACCACGGAGATCCGTCAGCGCTTTCCTTCCCGCAGCATCCCCATCGTCGCCATGACCGCCCACGCCATGCGCGGCGACCGCGAAAAGTGCCTGGAAGCCGGAATGGACGACTATTTGGCCAAGCCCGTCAAGGTCGAAGGCCTTTGCGAAATGATTGACCGCTGGGCCGGATCGGTCGCCAGATAACCGCAGTTTGCAGAATAAAACCCGAAACCCGACTCCCGACCCCCGACCCCCGACCCCCGACTCCCGACAAAACCCTGAATCCTTGCAATTTTGCATTTGAAATGCATAATTGTAGCAATGGCTGATCAGGCCCGCTACATTCGGCGCAGCCTGGAGCCGGTGCTCCAGCAGGCAGTTTCAGAATTCCCAGCCGTGCTGCTGACGGGCCCTCGCCAGTCTGGCAAAACGACCCTGCTCAAGAAGATCTTTGGATCCGAGTACGCTTACGCCTCCCTGGAGTTGCTCGACGTCCGTCAAGCGGCCCTCTCCGATCCCCGGGCTTTCTTTCAAATCTACCCGCCTCCAGTCATCCTAGACGAGGTGCAATATGCCCCGGAATTGCTGCCCTACGTGAAGGAGCAGATTGACGAACAAAGGGAGCAAGCCGGCCAGTTTTTGCTCACTGGATCGCAGAACCTGCTGCTGATGCAAAATGTCACCGAAACGCTGGCCGGACGTGTGGCGGTGTTCAAGCTGCTGCCGCTGTCGCGCCGTGAAGCTGGCGGGGATCCGGCAGCAGCGCTGCCTTGGGAGCGAGCCTCGCACTCCGCGTCGGCCGGTGCCAAGGCGTCCTATATCGGCTTGTGGGAGGAGTTTTTGCGCGGGGGCTATCCGGAGCTGGTCCGCGATCCTGATCGCGACTTTCGCCTTTGGCATGGCAGCTACATTCAGACCTACCTGGAGAGGGATGTCCGCAATGTCCGCCAGGTAGGGGATCTCGGCCAGTTCCAGACTTTCGTCCGCTTGCTGGCCGCCCGCAGTGCGCAGCTGCTCGACCTGTCCCGCTTGGCCGGCGAAGTGGGAGTGGCGGTCAACACAATCAAGTCTTGGCTGTCGGTCCTGGAAACGACCCACCAGGTGGCGGTTGTGCGGCCTTACCTTTCAAACATTGCCAAGCGGTTGGTCAAGACGCCCAAGGTCTACTTCACCGACGTAGGCACCCTCTGCTACCTGACCGGACTCAGGGATCCGCTGCATGCCGCCCAGGGGCCCATGAAGGGCGAAATTGTCGAAACGGCTGTATTCTCTGAGATTTACAAGACCCTGCTCCATCGTGGTGAGGATCCGGAGATTTACTTTTGGAGGACCGGCAGCGGCACGGAAGTCGATTTCATCGTGCGGCACGAACCGCAATGGATCCCGGTGGAGGCCAAGCACACTGCCACACCCCTGCCGACCATGGCATCCGGAATCCGCGCCTTTCGAAACCGCCTCAAGAAGAAAGCCGGCCGGGGCTTCCTCATCCACTTGGGCGACATGCGCCTCCCCCTCGGCCCCGACGTACTGGCTATGCCCTACACG
The DNA here is from genome assembly GCA_028277865.1 of Acidobacteriota bacterium. Classification (GTDB taxonomy): domain Bacteria; phylum Acidobacteriota; class UBA6911; order RPQK01; family DATIPO01; genus JANQFM01. The sequence goes on along the minus strand of JANQFM010000119.1, from coordinate 6,387 downwards.
GAGTTGTAGAAGGGATTCGATGCCGAAGCCTGAAGCCGCCTCATCTTCCTGACTCCTGACTCCCGACTCCTGACTCCTTCCCCTGGCACCTGCGGTAGAAGATGTAGATGAGCAATGCAAAGAGCGCCAGCGATCCCACTTGTCCGAAAACTCCGGCCCAGGCCGATCCGATCAGTTCGGGGGCTTGCCCCAAGTAAAACGCGATGCCTGCGATGAGGACTCCCATCAAGCCTTCCCCTCCCACCAAGCCTGATCCGAAGAGGATTCCGCGCTCACGCCGCTTGTTTTGTTCCTCGTCCGAGGGCGCGCTGCCTTCCATGAGCCGCCGAAGCAGGCCTCCCAGGAAAACGGGGAAGGTTGTGGAGATGGGCAAATAGACACCTACGGCAAAAGGCAGGCTGGGAATGCGCACGGCTTCGCAGATCAAAGCGATCAGGACGCCGATTCCCACCAGTCCCCAGGGCAGGGATTGCTGCAAGACCCCCTCGACGACCACCTGCATGAGTGTGGCCTGAGGGGCGGGAAGCTCGCTGGTGCCGAATCCGTAAGCGCTGTCCAGCAGCATCACGGTCATGCAGACGAAAACGGCCGAGGTCAGTACGCCCGCCAACTCGCCGATCTGCTGCCGACGAGGCGTGGCGCCCAGCAAAAAGCCCGTCTTGAGGTCTTGCGAAGTGTCGCCGGCGATGGAAGCCGCGATGGCCACGACGCAGCCCACAGTGATGGCCGCCGCCTTGCCCACGTCGTCTGTCCAGCCCGCAGCCAGGAAGATGGACGCGGTTCCCAACAGGGTGGCGATGGTCATCCCGCTGGTGGGATTGGAGGTGACGCCCACCAGCCCCACGATGCGCGAAGAGACGGTAACGAAGAAAAAGGCGAATACGACCACCAGCAGCGCTGCAGCCAGCCGCAGCAGGAAACTGTCGACGGGGCCGAAGACGCCGGGTGCCAGGGCCATTGCCACAGCGATGATCAGCGCTCCCCCGACCACGACGGTCAGGGGCAGGTCGTGGGCGGTGCGGACCACCTGGGCGGCTGCGCTGTCCTGCAGGCGTCGGCGGATCTGCTGCGCGCCCACCCGGAAGCTCTCGATCATGGTGGGAATGGAGCGGATCAAGGTGATCAGCCCGCCCGCTGCCACTGCGCCGGCACCGATGTAGCGGACATAGCGGGTCCATAGCGTCTGTGAGGGCATTTGGTCGATGGTTAAGTCAGTTTCCGGGTAAAGCGGGATGGTGCGCCCTTCTCCCCACCAAGCCAGGGCGGGGATGATCACCAGCCAGGAGAGCAGCCCTCCGCCCACCATGATGGTGGCCACACGCGGACCCAGGATGTAGCCCACTCCGAAAAGTGCGCCCGATATGTCCGACCCCAATTGGGCTTTCTTAAGGAAGGGTATGGGGAAGTGGAAGTCGGCGGGAAAGGCCTTCAACAAGCCAAAGACACCCTTCAACAATGCTCCCAGCCCCAGTCCCAAGAAGACGTTGCGGGCTTTGCTGCCTCCCACTTCGCTGGCAACCAGCACTTCGGCGCAGGCTGTCCCTTCCGGATAGGGCAGGTTGCCGTGCTCGCGCTGGATCAGAAAGGCGCGTAAAGGGATCATGAATAGAACGCCCAACAGCCCCCCGAAGAGGGCCAAAAGAGTCATTTGAGCAAGGGTGGGGTCGAGGTTCCACAAAAACAGGGCGGGCAAGGTGAAGATGATGCCGCTGGCCAAGGAGCTGGAGGCGGAGCCGACGGTCTGGGACTGGTTGGCTTCCAACAGGCTGGTCTTGCGCCCCAAGCTGCTCAGCACCCGGAAGGCGGCCACCGTGATCACAGCCACCGGGATGGAAGTCGAAATCGTCAAGCCGGCCCTCAGGCCCAGGTAGGCATTGGCGGCGCCGAATACGATCCCGAAGAGAATCCCGGCCAGGGTGGCTCGCAGGGTGAATTCCAAAGGGCTTTCAGTGGCCGGGATATAAGGCTGGTAGCTTTCGCCCTCCTTGAGGGGCTGATAGGCCGTGGGGCTCAGGCCTTTTTGACGCTTCATCACACCTCCCGCGACGATCATAACCATCCCGCCTCTGGAAGTCACACCCTGATTCGGTAAAGAGAGGGTTTCGAATCAAAAAGTGCCTCTGCTCTTTTTGGCTCCCTCTTGTGGTAGGTTGGACAGTAGCTGTCAAAGCCATAATTGTATTGGGCGTCCTCAGGACAAGGAGAATTGCCGAAAATGGGTTTAGGCATTGCAGAGTTGCTGATCTTCATACCATTAAGCCTGGTGGGGCTCTTGGTTCCGGTCGCACTTTTGATCGGCATCGTTTTGATCTACAAGAAAGTTGCCGAAATCGAAAGGCTGCTGCTGGTCCGCCACAGGGATAGCAGCCTCTAAAGAAGTGTCGCAAGAAGTCGCTTCGCGAATCAGGTCTTCCGCCATTCCCTTCTCGATGCCGCGAATGTCACCGAAGGGATGGACTTCGACATTTCAGGCCAAGTCGCCAAGAGCGCAAAGTTCAGATCCCCGAAACGCCTCGCTCGCTAAGGGCGTCCTTTGTAGGCATGGCAAGACGAATCGATGCTGCTGTCCTTCGGGCGCCGGTCGAAGGGCAGAACTTAAAGCCGGGCAGGCTGTCAGACCAGTTGGGAAAAGAACCCGTCCTGTTGATCTTTTTGCGCCACTTTGGCTGACTGTTCTGCCGCGAAGCTGTTGGGGAGTTGCGTCAGGCGGCCGAATCCACCCCCGGTTATCCCGAGATTCTTCTTTTTCACCAGGGGACGGTTGATCAAGGCAGGCAGTTCTTCAGCGGCTTTTGGCCGGAGGCTCGGGCAGTCTCCGACCCGGACCGCAGGATTTTCGATGCCTTGCAGGTCAAGACAGCCAGCCTGCGCAAGCTTTTCGGCCCCGGAGTGTGGCTGAGAGCCTTGCAGGCGGCGCGCCAGGGATATTCGGTGGGCAAGCCTGTGGGCAGCCCTTGGACCATGCCTGGAACCTTCCTGGTGTGCGGCGATCGCATTGTGTGGAGCCACCGCTTTGACCACGTCGCCGACCACCCCGATTTCAAAGCCATGCCGGGACGAGCGGCCGCTGCCCAAGAAATGGCCTCCTGCCCCAGTTGCCATTGAGTTCCGATGGCTGAAGCGATGAGAGCCGGCGATGGGCGACCCCGAAGGGGGCAGGGAGATTAGCCGGTGGTCAAGCCGTCCCGGCGCGGCCACCGGAAGCGAATCCCCAATACATGATGCGCTCTGGAGGGGCGCGGCATGAGAGCGTTTTTTCGGCAGAGGGGACTTTCGCGACAGCCTCTTTCGAGTGGATCTCGATCGTATAGCCTTTTGTGTACGGCCCAACAATTCACCAGGATTCTGCGTCCATGTCGTGAGGGGAAGCGAGGAGAGATCGATGCAAGCCTTTTTCACGGACCTGCGCTATGCCTTGCGCGGCCTTTTGAGGCGACCGGGCTTTACGCTGACGGCAGTCCTCACCTTGGCTCTGGGAATGGGAGCCAACACGGCCATTTTCAGCCTGGTTCACGGAGTGATACTCAAGCCTTTGGGCTACCCGGATGAAGATCGTCTGGTGGCCGTGGCATCAATCCATCCCGAGCGGGGCGCCGAGTTGAACCGGAACTACCTGCCCGACTTCTGGCATTGGCGGGAAAAAAGCCGCTCTTTCGAGGAAATGGCCTTTCACGGCTGGTGGTCGATGACCCTGCAGGAGCCGGGCAATGCGCAGCAAATCCGCTCACTGATCGTTTCGGCCAACTACCTGGGCCTGCTGGGCATGAAACCCCAGTTGGGGCGCCTCTTCACAGCGGAGGACGAGATCGCGGGGCGCGGGCGGGTGGCTGTGATCGGATGGCTGCTTTGGCAGCGCGTCTGGGGCGGCGATCCGGAGATCGTCGGGCGAACCATCCAACTGGCCAAGCAGACTGTGACCATCATCGGCGTCATGCCGGCTGGAATACAAGCGCCGACTGCCGGCGCCGACCTTTGGCTGCCCGTGGGCTACCTGCCGGGGACATCTCACGAATTCGGACGCGAAGAGCGCAGCGCCCACGTGATCGGGCTGCTCAAGCAGGACATCTCTTTGGAGCAGGCGCAGGCCGAGATGAGCAGTATGGCCTCCCGATTGGCGGAGCAGTTCCCCGCCACCAACGAGGATTGGGGAGTCTCCCTGATGGGACTGCGCGAGTACTTGTCCACAAGCGCCCGCGCACCCCTGCTGATCGCCTTTTGCGCCGTGACCCTGGTGCTGTTGATCGCCTGTGCCAACATCGCCAACCTGTTGCTGGCCCGCGCCTTGTCGCGACGGCGCGAAGTGGCCCTGCGCATGGCCCTGGGAGCGGGTTCCTGGCCCATCCTGCGTCAACGCCTGGCTGAAAGCCTGCTCCTCTCGCTTGGCGGAGGCCTTGCCGGCCTGCTGACGGCTGCTTGGCTGAGTCGGTTGCTTTTGGCGCTGGAACCGGGGATCCTGCCCCGCAAGCAAGCCATTGGGCTGGAGGCGCCCGTTCTGCTGTTTGCCCTGGCCGCAATCGTAGCCACGGCTGTCGCCTTCAGCCTCATCACTGCTTTGCGCAGCAGCCTTTCGCTGTCCGATTCGCTCAAGGAGTCGGGAAGCCGCTCGGCCGGAATGGGGCGAAGCCACAACCGCCTGCGGATGCTCCTGGTGGGCGGGGAAGTGGCCTTGTCACTCACCCTGCTGGTCAGTTCAGCCCTGTTGGCGCAGGCCCTCCTCGACTTGCAGGCAGTCCGCCCCGGGTTCGATCCCCAGGGCCGCTACACTTCGCACATCGTCTATTGGAAGGCGGGCGGCGACATGCAGTCCCGGCGCACCTATTTCAAGAGAGTCCTGGAGCAGGTGCGTTCCATTCCCGGAGTCCGATCAGCCGGTCTGACCACCACTCCTCCCGTTGCCGGGATGGGAATTCAGATCGAGGTGCCCTTCCGCGGTGAAGGCGGCCGGCAGGTCAGCGAAGCGGGAGCGCCCCGCTCGGCCTTTCGCATCATCAGCCCCGGATATCTGGAGACGATCGGGATCCCCCTGCTGGCCGGACGCGATTTCGACGACCACGACACCCAAGACGCCCCCATGGTGGTGCTGGTCAACCGGACCCTGGCTGGGCGTGCCTGGCCTGCAGAGAATCCGATCGGAAAGCAGCTGACCTTTGCCCTCGACGAATACACGATTCAGGCCGAGGTGATCGGAGTCGTTGCGGACACGCGCTCCGCAGGGCTTCACCTGGCGCCGCCTGGGGCTCTTTACCTCGTCCACCCGCAGCTGCCTTTTCTGGGAATGGGCATCGTTGCCCGAAGCGACATGGCCCCGGCTGCTGTCGAGCAAGCCGTTCGCCGTGCTGTGCTCTCGGTGGACCCGTCGGTACCGGTCAGCAATTTCTTTTCGTTGGCCGACGAATTGTCCGAAACGCTGTCGACGGAACGCTTTTTCGCTGCCGTCCTGGTGCTTTTCTCCACTGTGGCTCTGCTTCTTGCAGCGGCCGGGGTCTACGGAGTCTTTTCCTATTGGGTCGGTCAGCGGACCCGGGAAATCGGCGTCCGAGTGGCCTTGGGCGCCCGCTCGGCTCAAGTGATGGGATTGGTCATGGGCCGGGCCATGCGACTCACCGCAGCCGGGCTGGCGGCGGGAACGGTCGGCGCCCTGGCCTCCGCCCAAATGCTTTCACAGGCGTTCAACGGCGTACAAAGCCTCGATCCGGCGACATTCTTGGGTGCCGCTGCAGCCCTGGCAGCCACAGCCCTGCTTGCCTGCTACCTGCCGGCCCGCCGGGCCAGCCGAGTTCACCCCATCGAGGCCTTGCGCACAGAGTGATGACGCCCCCAGCCCGGACGATCAGGCGCCTAATCGGGAAACCGGAAACCGGTGACCGGAAACCGGCAGAATGGGAGGATGGGAAGCCGGGTTTCAGGGGGATCAGTCATGCCAAGCTTTGGCTGTCCCGGATTCCCGGAGCCTTCTGCCAACCCCAGCCTTCTTGCCGATGACTTGGCGGCGGGTTCAAGCCAGGAAAATGGAACGCGCCCATGTACGGGCCGTCTGAAATGATTTATCTTTCAGAAGGCCAGGGGCGTCCGTCTTGCTGAGGCTGAGTTCAATCGAGTCCCCCAAACTGACAACTGACAACCGGCAACTGACAACCGACAACATTCCTATGAAACGAACCCTCTACGCGGCCCTGATCCTCTTCTTGGTCCTGCACAACGACTTCTGGTGGTGGGACGAAGATCGGTTTTTGTTGGGGCTTCCCGTCGGGCTGACCTACCACCTGCTCTATTGCCTGGCCCTGACGGTTCTGTTTTGGCTGCTGGTGCGGTGGGCCTGGCCTGATGACCTGGACGGCCAGGATGCGCCGCAGCGGCCTCAGGCAGGAGGGCCGCAGCAGTGACAGT
>JANQFM010000100.1 GCA_028277865.1 Acidobacteriota bacterium | reverse complement strand
AGTCGTGAAACTCGTTTTCGATTGTATTTCTCCCATATATCGCAGACGGCCTTGATGCGAATCCCCGGAATCTTCAGACAGGCGGTCATCAGAACCTGTGCGAGGCGCGCTTCGATGCCAACTTGAGGCCCTTCAAGCAGGACGCCGTTGGAGACGTGGGCACTACCCTTTGGGTGTTGCTGGGAACGGTCGGGCTGGTGCTGCTCATCGCCTGCGCCAATGTGGCCAACCTCTTCCTGGTCCGGGCCGAAGGACGCCAGCAGGAATTGTCGATCCGGCTGGCAATGGGGGCCGACCGGGGCAATGTGATTCGCCAATTCCTTTCCGAAAGCGTTTTTCTGGCCGTGCTGGGCGGAGCGGCGGGACTGGCTCTGGCCTACGGCGGCCTGCGCTTTTTGACGGCCCTTGAACCGGACGGCCTGCCCCGTCTGGAGGAGATCGGGATCGATGCCACAGTCTTGCTCTTCACCTTGGGGGTCTCTCTGCTGTCGGGGCTGGTCTTCGGGCTCTTCCCGGTCTTCAAGTACGGCAATCCGGACCTTTGCTCGGGCCTCAAGGACGGCGGACGGGGAGGCAGCCAGGGGCGCGAAAGGTACCGTGCGCGCAACGTTTTGGTGGTTTCGCAGGTCGCCCTGGCACTGGTGCTCCTCATCGGCGCAGGGTTGATGATCCGCAGCCTGCAGGCCTTGATCGACGTCCATCCCGGATTCGAGCGTCCCCAGGAAATCCTCACTATGCGCATTTCCATACCCCGCGCAGAGGTCGAGGATGCTGAACAAGCGGCCCGCACCCACGAACGGATTTTCCGCCGCATCCGGGCCATTGCCGGCGTCGAGTCGGTGGGCTTGAGTTCCTCGGTCACCATGGACGGATGGGACAGCAACGATTCCGTCTTCGTGGAGGAGCATCCCTATCCCGAGGGGCAGCTGCCGCCCATTCGCCGCTTCAAATGGATCGGAGAGGACTATTTCCGGACCATGGGCAATCCCCTGCTGGCAGGCCGTTCGATCGACTGGACGGATGTATTCAACAAGGCACTGGTGTGCGTGGTGACGGAGAACCTGGCCCGTGAATATTGGCAAAACCCCGTCCAAGCGATCGGAAAACGCGTCCGTCCCAGCGCTCAAGGCCCTTGGAGGGAGATCATCGGCGTGGTGGGCAACGTCCATGATGACGGGGTGGATCAAAAAGCCACTGCGATAGTCTACTGGCCTTTGCTGCTCAAGGACTTCTGGAACAACGGGATCTTCACCCAGCGCTCCCAGGCCTACGCCGTCCGGTCTCCCCGGGTGGGCTCTTCAGCCCTGCTGGAAGAGGTTCGCCAGGCGGTTTGGGCAATCAACCCCAACCTGCCTCTGGCCCGCGTCCGTACCCAGGAGGAGTGGCTGCAGCGCTCCCTGGCCCGCACCTCCTTCACCCTGGTCATGCTGGGGATCGCTTCGGGCGTGGCGCTGCTGCTGGGCGTGGTGGGAATCTACGGAGTCATCTCCTACGCCGTTTCGCAACGGACGCGGGAAATCGGCGTCCGAATGGCCTTGGGCGCCCGTCAAGGCGATGTCAGCCGCATGGTGGTGCGGCAGGGATTCCTGCTGGCTGCAATCGGCGTTTTGTTGGGATGGGCGGCCGCTGTGGGCCTGACCCGCCTCATGTCCTCGCTGCTTTACGAGGTCAACCCCCTCGATCCCGTCACCTATGGAGCCGTTTCGGTACTGCTTGCCGCCATCGCCCTGGCCGCCAGCTATCTTCCCGCACGACGGGCCGCCCGGGTGGACCCGATTGAAGCGCTGCGCTGGGAATAGAGAGCCCTGGATGGGGTCTCGGCAAGACCAGCAGCGGCGTTCCACTCAACTCGCCTGCCAGGATCATCAACCCACACAGCGGAGGCCCGCAAGATGCGGGCGCTCCCTGTTGCTGCTTGACACGCTTTCTCCTATCGAAGTAGAAAGGGAGCCTTTTTTCGATGCTGGATGTGATATTGCTTGTTGAAGATCGAATAACTAGAGAAGTCCCGAAAGCCTTCAGGAGATGATGATGAGCACATTGTTTGAGAGAATCGGTGGTGCGGACGCCGTCGATGCAGCGGTGGATGGATTCTACCAAAGGGTCTTGGCTGATGACCGGATCAAGCATTTCTTCGAGGGCGTCGACGTGCAGCGCCAAGCCAGGCATCAAAAGCAATTCCTGACCTACGCTTTTGGCGGCGCACCGGATTACCCTGGGAGATCGTTGCGTGCAGCGCACAAGCGCCTGGTGGACGACATGGGGCTCGACGATGAGCATTTCAACGCTGTGCTGGAAAACTTGGGAGCAACCCTGAAAGAGCTTGGAGTTCCCGATGACCTGATTGCCGAGGCCGCCGGCATTGCGGAATCCACCCGAAACGACGTCCTCAACAGGGACGTTTAGCGAGAGTGGACCGGACGAGCCATCTGCCGTGATAATAGTATTGCACCATGCATGGCAAGGCTCTATCGATCTGGATTGTGCTTTCAGCGGTCTTCCTAGCTGCATGCCGAAGCGGCGGGGATCCCTCTTCCGCTCAGGCAACCGCTGTCGTGCGCGAGCTGGCTGAGCAGGCCTGGCAGCGCCTGCTGGAGGACGATCCGGCGCTGCGCCTGCGGCTGGGCATGAAAGTCGATCAGCTTCCCGATATCGGCATTGCGCAGGCCCAGCGCAGGGTCGAGCAGGCGAAGGCCGACTTGGAGCGCCTGCAGGCACTCGACCCGGACGATCTGGAAACCCAGGACCTGATCACGCGGGACATCCTCATCTGGAGAGCAAGGCACACCATTGAGGCACTGGACTTTTTCTGGCTCAATTTCCCCATCACCCCCTACGCATCGCCTCTCAGCGGCATCCACCAAGTCCTGGGCGATTTTCCTTTCCAAGCGGAGGACGACCTGCACAGGTACCTTGGCCTGATGGACGGGTACGTTGAGTTGATTGGGCAGATTGAAGAGATCGTCCGGCAGCAGGACCGCCTTGGCCTTCGGATTCCCAGGGCGGAGCTGGAAGCGTCCATTCCCTTGCTGCGCTCCTTCATGCAGCCGGCCAACGAAAGCCTCTTCACTGTGAAAGCCGAGCGCCTGAGCAAGCTGGAGCAGACGGGATTGGACGCCTTTCACAAACAGGTCGAGGAAAAAGTCGGCAGCGCAATTCTCCCGGCCCTGCAGAGGCTGGTGGCATTCCTGGAGGGGGAATATCGGGAAAACGCTCCCGACCGGGTGGGGCTTTGGCAGTATCCCGGCGGTCGGGAATACTATCGATTGCTGGTGCGCTATCACACCACAATGGAACTGACACCCGAACAAGTCCATCAGACCGGCTTGGAGGAAGTCGCACGCATCGAAGCCCAACAGGCCCAGATCAGACAGGAATTGGGATTCGGAGGCGACCGCGACGAGTTTCACCACTTTCTGAAGACCGATGCGCGGTTTTTCCCCAAGACCCCCCAGGAGGTGGAGGATCGCCTGGAAGGGTACGGCCGCAAGATGGCCGAGCGGGTGGGACAGCTATTCGGCAAGATTCCGGAGGCGCCCTGGGACGTCCGGCGGCTGGACCCTCAACTGGAGGCCTCGATGACCTTCGGCTACTACCAGGTGCCCACGCCGCAGGAGCCTTACGGGATCTACTTCTACAACGGTTCGGACCTGAGTCAGCGCAGCTGGATCAGCTTCGAGTCGCTGGCCTACCACGAATTGATTCCAGGCCACCACTTCCAGATCAACCTGCAAACCCAGAATCCGGGCCTGCCTCCGATCCGCCGGGAATTCTTCGCCACAGCCTTTATCGAAGGCTGGGCCGAGTACGCGGCATCCCTGGGGGTCGAGGCGGGGCTTTACCAAGATCCCTACGACCGCTATGGGCGCTTGGCGGCTGAGCTGTTCCTGGCCGTCCGCTTGGTGGTCGATACGGGGATGAACGCCATGGAATGGACCCGCCAGCAGGCCTCCCGGTACATGAGCGAACGGCTTCTGGAATCCGAGCGGCAGATCCAAACCGAGACGCTTCGCTATTCCGCCGACATTCCCGGCCAGGCTCTGGGATACAAGATCGGCAGCATCCATTTTCATCGGCTGCGCGAAAAGGCCCGCCAGGCACGGGGGGAAGAGTTCGACCTGAGGGCTTTTCACGATGCATTGCTGGGCAGCGGCGCCATGCCCCTGAGCGTCGTCGACAAGCATCTGGAGAAGCTGCTGCAGTGAAGAGGTTCGCACCGGGCGCAAAGGATGCCGAGATGATAAGGACGACCCTGGCCTTCCTGCTGCTTTTGGCCCTTGCCTTGACGGCTTGCGCTCGGCGCATCGACTTGTTGCCGGTGGCTTCAGGAGACGGGGCGGACCTGACGGCTTGGTGCGAGTTGGACGAGGAAGAGCGCCTGGTTGTGCACATCCGCAACCAGGGCAAGCGAATCTCGATTGCCACCACCACGCTGGTCCAATTCGGGAACCGTCCGCCCGTCGTCCTGCCCACCCATCCCGTTCCGCCCGGCCGGTCCGTGACCGTCCGAGTGACCCCGGACGAGGCATGCCTGCAGGGTGGATGCACCTTCACTATCCAGTCGGACGCCCGCCAGGAAGTTTTAGAGCCCGACGAGTCCAACAACCTGGTCAAAGGCCGCTGCCGATAATCCCCGAGGCGGATGAGCTATAATCCCGCCTCTATGGATAGGAGTTGGATAAAAGGAATTGCAGCCTTGGTTTTGGCGGTATTTTTCGCTTTCCTGTTTCAGCTCGGCCCGGGATTGGAGGCTCAAAGCAAGGATCCGGCCACCGTTCGGCAACTGAAGCAAGGCCTGCGCGTCTATCAGCTCAATTGCCAGACATGCCACGGGCGGGAAGGCGACCATCCCGACAAGACCTTCAACCTGGCTGACAAGGAGTGGAAGCATGGCGATTCAATGCAGGAGATTGAAAAGACGGTCAAGCAAGGGGTGAAGGGAACGGCCATGCTGGGCTTTGCAAATCGGCTCACGGACAAGCAAATCGCCTCGGTAGCCCGCTACGTTTACAGCTTCCGGGAGGAGTCGGACAGAAAGTAAGAGGTTTCGCGCCAAGACGCGAAGTCGCAAAGAGGAGAGCGCAAAGAGAGATTCGGCCGTTTTACTTGGCGGCTTGGCGTTCTCCTCTTTGCGACTTTGCGTCTTGGCGCGAAACTCTTCTGCTGCTAGATGCTCATCAACTGCCCGCCGTCCACTGAGATGGCCTGGCCCGTGATATAGCCGGCATGCTCAGAGCACAGGAAGGCCGTCAGGGCAGCCAACTCCTCGGGGCGCCCCAATCGCCCGGCGGGGATGTTGGCAGATAATTCCTCGTCCGAGACACCCAATTCGGCCAGGCGCTCTGTCTTGGTGTAGCCGGGCAAGACTGAATTGACCGTCACTCCTTGGCCAGCCACTTCGTGGCTCAACGAGTTGGCCAAGCCCAGCAGCCCAGCGCGCAGGGCGTTGGAGACCGTCAGGCCCGGCACGGGCTCCTTGGCCGCCAGGGAAGTCACCAGTACAATCCGTCCCCAGCTCCGCTCCTGCATGCCTGAGAGCACCGTGCGGATTCCCTCCACGGCGCTCATCCAAAGGCCTTGAAACCCCTGCTGCCACAGTTCGCTGCCCACGTCCATGAAGTTGCCCACCGGTGGTCCGCCAGTGTTGGTGATCAAAATGTCCAGAGGCCCGATCACCGACTCGGCGTGCTCCACCAGATGCTGTGCGGCTCCCGGCTGGGAGAGGTCGCAGACCAGGGGGCTGGCATCGATTTCCAGTGCTGTCGCCTCCAGCCGCTGCTTTCCGCGGGCGCAGATGGCCACCTTTGCCCCTTCCTGGCGCAATGCCTGCGCGATCGCCTTGCCCAACCCGCTGGAAGCGCCCATTACCAGAGTCCGTTTGCCCGTCAATCCCAGATCCATCCTTCCTCCTTGTGACAAGTTTGCAGCAGCCGCGTCTGTCAAACCCCATTTCCGCCTTTCTCCGTCCCCTTGCAGCGGAGCTGCTGTCAGAGGGTAGCCGGTGGTTGAGCGAAGCGACACCACCGG
>JANQFM010000042.1 GCA_028277865.1 Acidobacteriota bacterium | reverse complement strand
CTCAAGGGGCCGGACCTGACGGGCCTGGCAGGGAAGTTCGAGACTGAATGGATCGGAAAGTATCTCAAAAGAGAGGCCGACCTGGAGGGCAAAAAGCATGTCAAGCCCTTCAAGGGCTCTGATGAGGAGCTTCAGGCCTTGGTCGACTGGCTGCTGGAGCAGAAGGCCGAGGAGTGATCGTCAGTTTCGGCTTCAGGGGCTGTGCTTGCCAATAGCCGCTCACTTCGAGACTCCTGATCTGCAGCGGCCCACCCAAACCTCGCCAGAGCTCCGCCTCCGACCGGAGCGCCCGCATCCTTCTGCGAGCCTGTGGAGTCGGATCTGCACGTCTGCCAGGATAGGCAACCTACGCATCAGAAGCCCGCAGGATGCGGGCGCTCCCGGTTGAGGAGTTCTGAAGTCATGTCCCACGTCTATTTGACCGGGTTCATGGGCAGTGGAAAAACCACCGTGGGGGAAGTGCTGGCGGATCGGTTGGAACGCCGCTTCCTCGACCTGGATGCCTGGATTGAAGAACGCCAAGGAACGACTATCGCCAAGATCTTTGATGAGCAGGGAGAGGCAGCCTTTCGACAACTGGAGACTCAAGCCCTCGAGCGAACGGCATCGCAGGCCCCGGCCATCGTCGCTTTGGGCGGCGGCGCCTTCGCCGTTTCCGGCAACCGCCAAATCATTCAGCAAAATGGAATCTCGGTTTGGCTGAAAGTGGACCTGGAAGAGGCGACGCAACGCTGCCTGGGGCTTCCCGAGCGGCCCCTGGCCCAAGACTCGCAACGCTTCGCCCGACTCTTCCGTCGCCGCCTTCCCGATTATGCCCAAGCCGACATCCACATCTCGACCCGGCAACGCACTCCCGAGAAAGTCTGCGATGTCATTCTGGCCAAGCTCGCCGAGTACGATTATTGCTGACCCTCTTGGCACCCTTAACGCCTCAGCGCGAAATCCTGTTGCTCACCAAAATCATCATCGGCATTAAAAAAAGTGTTGGCTTTTGGCTGGATCTGATTTAAAATCTTGGAATGGTGCGCAACCGAGCTTCCCGAAGAGCTTTGTTGCCGGTCTGGCGACCCTGGCTAGTTGCGCTTTTCCTGATGAGTGCCAGCGGCCAGGCGTCGCAAGAGGAATCGGCCAAACCCTTCAGCCTGGACCAAATCGCCGCTCAGTTCCCCTCCCAGGGATTCGAAGACGAGATTGCTTTTTGGACGCGGGTCTTCACCTTCTACAGCGAAACCCAGGTCGTTTTTCATGATCGCGACGATCTGAGGATCATCTATAAAACAGCCGACATGAGGCGGGGAATCCGAGGCGACTACCCAGAGGCCCGCCGCCAGCGCAAGCTCCTTCGGTCCACGCGGTCCGATCTTCAGAAGACTCTTTTGGAGATTTCGCGTCACGGCCCGAATTCCGACCGTTTGGACGGCAAGCAGCTGGAAGTGGTCGAAACCGTGCGCTCAGCGGGCCTGAAGCCCACCAAAGAGCTATTCCGGCGGCTCAGTACAGGCGTCCGCTATCAGCGAGGCGTACGAGATAAGTTTTTGGAAGGGCTGATCCGCTCGGGACGCTATCTGCAACGCATCGAGCAGGTTTTCCGCTCCTATGACCTGCCGGTTGAACTGGCCTTGATGCCCCATGTCGAGTCATCCTTTGACTACAGCGCCTATTCCAAGGTTGGCGCCGCCGGGATCTGGCAGTTCATGCGCAGCACGGGACGCCGCTTCTTGACCATCAACCGCTACATCGACGAGCGCCGCGACCCTCTTATGGCCACCGATGCGGCTGCCCGATACCTCAGGGAGCTGCACCAGGAACTGGGCAGCTGGCCGCTGGCCGTCACGGCCTACAACCACGGCGAAAACGGCATGGCCCGTGCCAAAAGGCAGTTCGGACACGACTTTCGACGCATCGTCGACAACTACAAGTCGCGCCTCTTCGGCTTCGCCAGCAAGAATTTTTATCCCGAATTGCTGGCTGCCATCGAGGTGGCCCGCAACTACAAGGACTATTTCGGCGATGTCGAAATCGACCGGCCCCGGCAGTTTGACACGGTAGCACTCAAGCACAGCTACCATGTCAGCGTCATCCAGAAGGCGGGCGGGCTGGACCGGGAAGTGCTCAAGTCCTTCAACCCTCATTTGACCCGATATGTCTGGGAGCGGTCCCGCCAGGTTCCGGCCGGATTTCAATTGCGCCTGCCGCAAGGGAGCGGCCATGGAGTGGAGCAAGCCCTGGTCCGCTACAAGCCCTCCCGCAGCCCTCTCACAGTGGCGGCCGACGGCTCGATGCTTTACCGGGTGCGTCGCGGCAATACCCTGGGCCAGATCGCCTCCAACTTCGGAACCTCGGTTCGCACTCTGCAGCGCTGGAACGGCATCAAGAATCCACACAGCATCCGTGTGGGCGAGCTGCTGGTGGTTTCCAGGGCGCCCGGCCAACAGGTGCGGCAAGAGAGCCGATACCGGGTCCGGTCAGGGGATTCGCTGGCTTCCATCGCCAGAAGATTCCGGACCACCGTGCGACAGTTGCTTGCCCTCAACAGCCTCGAAAACCCCAACCGTATCTTTCCCGGACAGCTGCTGGTGGTGCTGCCGCGGTAGTTGGTTCGCGGTTCGCAGTTCGCAGTTCGCAGTGGGGAAATGGGGGAGCCACAGAGGCACAAAGGCACAGAGATGATATCTGATTCCATCCGGCGTCTCCCTCTGCGTCTCTGCGCCTCTGCGCCTCTGCGCCTCTGCGTGACCAAGGTCCAAGGTCCAAGGTCCAAGGTCTGCAGAAAGCACCTTCCTGCTGACAACTGACAACTGACTCCTACTTCTGGGGCGGCTGGGAGGGGCGCATTTCGATGCGGCTGGTCAGGCAGCGCGGGTGGCGTTCGAGGGTGTCGAGGACTACGTCGGCCACGTCCTGAGCGCTCAATTTCCAGGAGCTGCCGGCGGGTGGATTGCCGGAAAACCAGGTGTCCACGCTGCCGGGCATTACGTAAGCCACTCGGATGCCGTCGTGGCGCACCTCTTGCATCAAGGCCTCGCTAAAGCCGGTGAGGGCGAATTTGGAGGCGTTGTAGGCCGTCCCTCCCGGGAAAGCGTTTTTACCTGCCAGGCTGCTGATGTTGATGATGAATCCCTGACCGCCCTTCTTCATCACGGGGATGGCAAAATGAGAGGCGTAAAAGACTCCGTTCAGGTTGGTGCTGATGAGCCTGTCCCACTGCTGGGGGCTGATCTCCGAGGCGCGCTTGAAGAGGCCGATACCGGCATTGTTGATCAGGATTTCCAGCCCACCGAGTTGGTTGACGCAGTATTGAATCAGGTCACGCACCTGGTTGCTGTCGCCCACATCACAGGCCTTGCCGGTCACCTGTCCACCGTCGATCCGGCTCAGCCGTTGTACCGTTTCGTCCACCTGTGAAGCGGTTCGGGCACTGATCACCACATGGGCGCCTTTCTTGAGCAGGCTCTCAGCAATGGCCAGTCCGATTCCCTTGGTGCCGCCTGTCACGATGGCTCGCTTGCCTTTCACTTCCATATCGAGTTCCTCCTGATGGGGACGTAACTTGAATGACTCATTGTGGTGTATCGATGCCGCCTTTGCCAATGCTGCGGCCAAAACACGGCCCCTCCCGCTGGCGCCTTGGCGAGAAACCTAGTATAAACTCCGCATCATGACCGACTTTGAACGCAACCTCTCCAAAACCCTCGGACTGCCGATTGCCATTCTTTTACTTCTGGGGATGGCGGCGGCGACACCTTACCAGTCCAGTGTGGACCAACTGGTCGACCGCCTCGACGAAGCTCTGGGAGGCCGTGAAAACTGGGAAAAGACGCGTTACATCCGCTTCACCTTTGCAGAGCGGAGAACCCACCACTGGGACAAGTACACGGGGCGTCACCGCTTTGAAGGGAAGACCCGTGATGGCGATTCCTACCTCGTCCTCTCCAACCTGAACACCAAGCAAGGTACCGCCTACCGCAACGGCGAGATGCTGGAAGGCGAAGAGAAGGAGCAGCTTCTAAAGAATGCCTACAGTGCCTGGATCAACGACACCTATTGGCTCTTGATGCCTTACAAGCTGCGCGACCCCGGCGTCAACCTGAGCTATGACGGCGAGGAGGAGATCGACGGCCAGGTCTATGACAAGCTGCTCCTCTCTTTTGAGGGTGTGGGGCTGACGCCTGGCGACCGTTACTGGGCTTATCTCAACCGTGAAACCGGGCTGATGGACCGATGGGCCTACATCCTGCAAAGGCAGGATCCGGAAGGGCCGGCCACCCACTGGATCTGGTCGGACTGGAAACAGTACGGCGGAATCCAGCTAGCGTCGGGCCGCAAATCCCCGGATGGCGAGCGTTCGCTGCCCTTGGATGACATCGCGGTCTTCCAAGAGTTGCCCGATACGGTCTTTACCTCTGCAGAACCGGTCTCGAAGTAGGGATTTCGCGCCAAGACGCTAAGAGCGCAAAGCTCATCGATCCAATATCTTTGCGTCTTAGCGCGAAACCCGGGTCAGTTGTGCCAGGCCTCCTCCGACCCGGTTGTGCCATCGAACACTCCAGCGCAGGCCGGGCGGTGCCATGTACACCTCATCCAGCCGCTCGATGGGATAGTAGGCTGTAGCTGCATAGACCTGCCGGCCCTCCTGCAAAGCATCCTGGATCAGCTGATCGCGTTCCGAGTCCCCGAAAACCAGGTTTTGAGGGTTGTGGCGGTAGTCGTGCTCGTTTTGCAGGGGCGCCACCCAGTGCCGGCAGCAGGTCACGGCGTGCAGATAGGCGGGATTCATCTCGGTCAGCAGCAGCTTGGCCTGGGGTCCCTGGGCATTGATCAGTTCGGCGGTGCGGTAGGGCCAGGAGGGAGCCTGAAGGGGCAGGGAGCGGAACATGTCGCCCATGTCGCTGTCCGAGCGGCTGCCGGGCCATCCCACTAAGACAACCAGTAAGAAGACTGTCGCAAGGCCGCTGCGGATCCAGTGCCGCTGCTGCGCAGCCCGACGGCAGAAGCGGGTCCAGGCGTAAGCCGTCCAGGGGATGGAAAGCAGCAGCAGCGGGAAAAACTGTCGTCCCGTCCCGAAAACGTATACGAGCAGTGCAGCAGTGGAGACCAAGGCAGCCGCACAAAACCATCGGGCGGCGGGCCGCCTGACAATCGCGGACACCGCCAATAGGCAGAACAGGGCATAGGCGGGTGCATAAAAGGAGCCTTCTCCGAGCAGGCTGGCCACCGATCCCATGGTCTCGTCCTGAATCATCTCTTCCCACAGCCAGTAGAGGTTGCGTCCCAGGTAGCGCCAGCCGAACATGACATCCGGATCGCCTCCCCGGTTGAGCCAGTAGCCGTAGCCGGTCTTCCAGGGTGCGCCGAAAACCGTCCACTGGTGGATCATGACCGGCGCCAGCCCGGCCAGCCCGGCTGCACCCAGCCGCCAGCCTTGGCTCAGGATGGACCTGATGTCCCACCTCGACCTGGCCAGCAGAGCCGCCATAGCAAATCCGAAAAGAAGGATCGAAGAGAGCCTGAGGCTGGTGGTAAGGCTGAGCAGGCAGGTTCCGGCCAATCCCATCCAGGGCGATCCTCCCTGGGCGTATCGGTAAAGGGCGACCAGCGCCCAGAAGACCGCCAATATGGTCACGATCTCGCTCATGGGCGAGCGGCTCAGGATGATGAATGAAGTGCGGGTGCTGAGCAGAAGAGCCGCCAGCCCTCCAGCCAGCAGATGCCCCCGATAGGCCATCCCAGCGAAGACGGAAAGGAGCAGCAGCAATCCCGAAGCTTTGCTGAGCAGGTAGGGCGCCTGCAACGGCTCGACTCCCAGCTTGAGCAGCCCGGCCAGCAGCAGGCTCATCCCGAAGGGGTATCGCGAGGGCAACTCCTGTCCGGCCACGTGGATGCGAAAGCGGCCCTGGTTGGCCAAGTGCAGCGCACCGTCCAGATATTCCGCCGCATCCGGCCAGGCTGACAGCGACGCCTGGGAAGTCGTGGCCGGATCCAGCGACCAGACGGTCAGGCAATACAGCACTAGCGCTGCCGTCAGTAGCAAAAAGGCAGTGACCCGCGAGGTTGCTGCTCGACCTGTCATCGGCGAGAGGGTAGTGGCGCAAGGAGGTTGATGCAAGGGGAAGATAGTTCGCGGTTCGCAGTTCGCAGTTCGCAGTGGGAAATGGGGGAGCCACAGAGACACAAAGGCACAGAGAGAAGATTTGAGATCTGAATCCAACCGCCGCCTCTCTCTGCGTCTCTGCACCTCTGCGTGAAATCCCTTGTAGAATAGCGCCGTGGCCCGTGTCCTGATGCTTGCTCAGTTCCGGTTGCTGCCTCTGGTCGCCATTTTGGTGTTGCCGGACTCCGCGTTGGCGCAGATCCCGCTGCCGACCCCCAAGGAGCATTACGAAGACTTCAACCTGCAGGCGGAGACTTTTCGTCTGGCCGCTTCGGTACTCCCCACCCTGGACGCGGAGACACAGCAGGAGGTTGGCGCTTTGATGGCTGCCCTGCGCAGCGGGGATTCCGATGGTTTGACCGCTCCCAGGCTGCGTCAGTTGCTGCAGCGGATCGACTGGCAACGCTGGCGGCCCCAGCTGCTGGAATTGGCGCTGCACCGCTCCGCTGTGCTGTCGCTGGTCTCCGAAGACGCCCAGGAATGGGTGCCCATTGTCCACGATGCACTGCTTTTCTTCTTGGACAACCTCTCTGAGGAGCGGATCATCGAACGGCTGGTCGCCCAGGCCCGCCTGCCTGCAGGCACCGAACGGGGCCAGCGCTTGCTGCAATTCGCCTCGCGCACTCCCAGCTTGCAGAAGATCGGACAGATCCTGGCCCGCTATCCGGCCGTTCCCGAAGATCTGCGCCAGTCTCTGCAGACGCTGGAAAACAGCATTCAGACCACCACCCGCGACGAATTGGTTGAGTTCATCCGCCAGCAGGTCGGCCCTGAACGGATCGAGCGCTATCAAATCGAGTTCGCTGAGGAGGTCTTGGCCGAAGCCTCCATCGGAGCCGTCATCCGCAGTCGCCTCACTCTGCCCGGCGAGGACGACCCCCGCCAGGCGGTCTGCAAAGTGATCAAGTCCTATGCGGTCCCAGCCCTCAACGAAGACCTGGAGATCATGAACGGGCTGACGCTGTATTTTGAGGAGAATGCCGACTTTTACGAAATCGGGGACATCCCTTTGGCCGAGATGTTCCAGGAGGTCCGCGAGGCTCTTTCGCGCGAGATCCTGGTCACTGAAGAGCAGCAAAACCTCATTCGGGCCGCCGAGTACTACCGGGAGGATCCCAAAGTCAAGATTCCGGAGATCTATCCTGCCTCCACCGAGAACGTCACCTTTATGGAGTTCATCGAGGGGGGCAAGATCACCGATGCCTTTCCCGGCAACCGTCAGGCGCGCCGCCGGATGGCGCGTCGATTGGCCGACATCCTGAGCGTGGACGTGCTGTTTTCATCCCGCGACCCGGCTCTTTTTCACGGCGATCCCCATGCAGGAAACGTGTTTTACACCAGCAGCGACTCCGCCAATCCATACCGCATCGCCCTGATCGACTGGGGTCTGGCCGGAGTGCTCAACAAGCAGCAGAGGGTGCAGCTGATCCAGTTGCTGCTGGGAGTCTACCTGCGCGACCGGGGGCGTCTGCGGCGCAATCTGGGCGCCCTCATCGGGGAAGGGCAGCCTCTCAATGCCCAAGGGCAGCGCAAGACTGATGCCCTGGTGGCCGAAACGCTATCAGCCAGCCGGGGCAAACCAGCCTTCAACGTCCTGAGCGACCTGATCAGCCGGCTAGCGCGGGCCGGCTATCGTATCAACTTCAACCTGGCGCTTTACATCAAGTCCCAAATCACCATCATCGGGATCCTCAAGGAGCTGGATCCCGACCTGAAAATGACGGAACGGGCCACCCGCCATGTGGGCGGACAGGTGCTCAAAGAGATGCCCAAACGGCTTGCGAACATGATCTACTTCCCCAACTGGGACTCGCGCAACTACCCCAGCCTGGTCTCCAATGACGACGTGTTCGACGTCCAGGCAACCTTGATCAAGAGAGGATTCAAGAAGCTGGGCGGCTGGATGTGGAAAGGAATCCGGGCACCATTCAGATAATAGGGAGAGAACGGGAAAACCGCAGAGAGCGCAGGGAGGGGGACGCCGAGGGGCACAGAGAAGATTTCGGAGGATCTGGCAACTTCTTCGCAGCGCCCCTCTGCGTCTTATCTCTTGCGTCCTCTGCGGTTTTCCCTCACTCCTGCTCCAAGGTCAGCGCTGTCCCGATCACCGCGCCGTCCTCTGCCTGCTCATCGGCGAAGGCCACAATGACGGCCCGGAAGCGGTCTTGTCGCCAGTGGTCCTCTTTGAGCAGCCAATCGCGCACAAACTTGGCCATGTTGCGGCGTGCCTCCTCTCTGGCGATCTTCAGCCGACGGGGATCAGAGGCCTGCGATTCCAGGGTAGGCGTGATGCTCTTGAGCAGTTGGGACATCTGTTCGTCAGCATCGAAACGCAGCCAGCTCTGATC
>JANQFM010000031.1 GCA_028277865.1 Acidobacteriota bacterium | reverse complement strand
TTCGACCACAGAAAAAAAGGCGGAAAAATTCGCATTTTCGCTTGACTCGAACGGGCGGGAGTGTTAATTTATTCGCATCTGGTTGGTTCCGGCTTCGAGGATTCGGTTGTCCCCTGCAACGCTGGCTTCCCCTCGGCCGAGCCGCGAAGAGGTCATTGGCGCAGAAGATTTTCGCGTTCCCGACCTTCGAATGCGCCTTTGCCCGCTGTTTTCCGGAACCATCCAGACCCCTCTTCAATCCAGGGGGCATCCTTGAAGTTCATCCCCAGCTTCAGGGCTGCCTCCCGGATTCACCTTCCCGCAATGCAATGCCCTGCGGCGCCCCTCAAGGGCGCCGCACCTTTTACTCGCCGCCCAGTGAGGAAGACTCGCAGGGCGAACCGTGTCACTCTATAATGGCATCCTACATTAAACGCCTCAAATCGGGGGATTCGGTGGACAGCCACGCCGGCACTGGGGTTGCAAAGGCCGGAGAGTGAGGAATGCAGCGATGGAGTTTTGCCTGACACGGAGCCTGCAGATCCTGGAACGCACCCCTGCGGTGCTTCGCAGTTGGCTTGAGGGGCTGGACGATCAGTGGATCCGCTGTGACGAAGGCCCGCGGACCTTCAGCCCCTTCGATGTTCTGGGGCACCTGATCCACGGCGAACGAACCGACTGGATGCTTCGTCTGGAGATGATCCTCGCATCATCCCCCCAACCCTTTCCTCACTTCGACCGCTTTGCCATGCACCAGGAAAGCCGGGGGAAGGGTTTGCAGGAGCTTTTGGACACCTTCGAAAGCCTGCGGCAGGACAACCTTGCCAAGCTGCGCTCGCTGAACCTGGATCAGGATCAGCTAGGGCTCACCGGCACCCATCCCGACCTGGGGACGGTCAGTTTGCGGCAATTGCTGGCTACCTGGACGGCCCATGACCTGGGTCACCTGGCGCAGATTGCCCGCACACAGATGGTTCAGTACCGGGAGGCCGTGGGTCCCTGGCGCCGCTATATGAGGCTGTTGAGGGGGTCCGATTCCGATTAGGCTGGGACCGTAGACCGTAGACCGTAGACCGTAGACCGGCAGATTGTACACTTGGCAGACCCTGGACCTTTTCCCCTCCTCCGTACTCCTGACTCATTGCGGCCTGTGTATCCGGGGTTATTCGTCTTCCCGCGAAGCGAGCACTTCCTGGAGTGCTTGCTCTGCTTCCTTGGGAGCGAAACGATTCATCATAGCTTCAAAGGTGCGCCTCTGACTTGCCAGGCCGGCAACTGTCACAGCGCGCGCCAAGGTGTAAACCAAGTATTGGTTTAAAGAAACTCCTTCTTGTTGCGCCTGCTCCGCGAGTTGGTGATGCAAAGACTCAGGTAATCGAAGCGTCAAGCGACTCATTATTGACTCCTGCTGTCAACCATCTTCATCCATTCCGAAGGTGCCAGAACTGCGAAGCGAAACTCGCGAGCAGCACTGCGAAAGTCCTTCAGGTTCTTGGTTACCAACACCGACTGGCTGTTGAGCACGCACTCTACAACCATGTCGTCCCCAGGGTCAGGGCTTGCCGGACGCCAGCGGAAGAAGATTGGGACATATTCGCTTCGAGCAAGCAACGCCTGAAGTGCCATCAGAGCCAGATCCGCTTTGGCCGGTTTCAACCTCCGTCCCAGAACCGCCTCGTACTCCAGTGCCAGAGCAGTCGAAACGCAGGGGACAAACCTCCAATCCACCCAGGCGTCCATAACATGGGCACATGCCCCCTTTCGAGTGAGACCTTCGAAAACGACATTCGTATCAATAACCGCTCGCACAGCACCATAATAGCACCATTTTTGATGCCAAAGGCTTCAGGAGAGGGGAGGATGGTATCTGCAGACCTTGGACCTTGGACCTTGGACTTTTCCTCCTCTGTGCTCTCTGTGTCTCTGTGGCCAACCTGCTACTCCACCGCCAGCGTACTGCCGCTGATCGACTTGCGCACCTGGATACGGGACGGCAGCCGTTCGGCCAGCTCCGGGATGTGCGAGATGACGCCGATGAGGCGTTCGTCCTGGGCCAGCGTTTCCACGCTTTGCACCACCGTGTCCAGCGTTTCGGGGTCGAGGGTCGAAAAGCCTTCGTCCAGGAAGAGCGAGTCCAGGCTGAGCTTTTCCCGGTCGGTGCAAAACTCCGACAGGCTGTCTGCCAGTGCCAGAGCCAGCGACAGGGAGGCCAAAAAGGACTCGCCTCCGCTCAAAGTGGCCACGGGACGGGCTTCGTCGGCATTCCAGTGGTCTAGGACTTCGAAGCTGTCTTGCTCGACAGAAAACGAGTAGCGTCCCGCGCTGAGTGTGTTGAGGTGTCCGGTGCCGTCGGCAGCCAGCCGGCGCACGGCCTCTTCTTGAATGAAAGAAATAAATCGGTTGGCCTGAAGGGAACGCCCCAGTTCGTAGGCTACCGAACGCCTTTTCTCCAGTGCCACGATCTCTTCCCGCAGGCGGCGAGCCTCCTCGATCTGCTGCTCCAGTTGCTTGTGCTGCTCTTGGCGGCGCGCCTTGTCGGATTGCAGCCCTTTCAGCTCGCCTTCCAGACGGTCACGCTCCTCTTCCAGCCGCTCGGATTCGTCCCCGCCTGCATCGGCTCCTTCCTCGAAAAGCGGCATGGCCTCAAAGAGCTTCTCCAATCGGCGTGAAAGGCGCTTTTCCAAGCCGGCGGACTTTTTTCCCAGCTTCTGACTGCGTTTGGATGCATCTGCCGACTGCTTGTCCAAGCGCTGCAGCTGTTCGATGGCCAGAGCCTGTTCCTGACCAGCTTTCCGGCTGGCTTGCTGCTGTCTGGCCAATTTGTCAGCCAGGCTGTCTCTGAGCTGGCGGGCCTTTTCCTGAACGGCCAGTTGGCGCTCGATTTCGTCCAACTGGGGCCACTCCTTGAGCTCCTTTTCGAGCTGTTTGCAGCGCTGGTCGAAATCGGCGATCTGTTTTTCCAGCGACTCGATCTCGCGCTTGAGCAGATCGTTTCGGTGGGTGGACTGAGTTGCTTGCCGGTCTGCTTGCTGAGCCGCCTGCAGTGCCTGGTCGCGCTGTTGTGCAGCCTGAGCCGTCCGCTTTTCCATTTCCAAGATCTGCTCGGCCAACTCTTCCAGTTGTCGTCCCGGATCAGGTCCGGGTTTGCAGGCCAAGGCCTGCTCGATCTGCTGCTCGATCTGGGAGAGGGAGCGCTCGACGCCCTGAAGGTCGCTGCGGCGCCTTTCCAGCTGTGCTGGCAGGGCTTGCAGGTCGCGTTGCAAATCCCTTTGCCGACCCGCCGATTCCTCGCGAGCCAGACGGGCCTCTTCCTGACGCTTTTCAGCTAATTCAATGGCGGCGTGGCGTCCGGGTTTGGGAGGCTGCCGGACCAGTTGCTCGCAAACCGGGCAGGGCTGGCCTTTTTCCAGCAGGCGGCGCAAGTCATCGGCAGCATGCAGGTGACGCAGATGAGCCGTCTCTTGACGGGCGTCCTGCCATGTCTTTTCAGTTTTCTCCGCTTTGATTGCGGCCTCCTTCAGCTCCCTCCCGATGGTCTTCTGCTGCTCGGTGAAAGCCTGGATGTCTCTTGCCAGGCCATCGAATTGCTGCTTTAGCTGCTCGCGGTCCCCCAGGCGTCGGGCGGTCTGACGGATGGCGTCCGATGAGCCGTGACGACGGCGGGCCTTTTCCAGGTCGGCAATCTGCTGCTCGTAGTGCTGGTTGGCCTGGGCAGCCTTGGCATCCGCTTCCTTTTTGCCCAGCAAGGCAGTTTTCAAATGCGGCTCGGATTCCTTCTGCTGTCGCGTCTTTTCCTTGAGCCTTTCCCGACCGTGCCTCAGATGCTGCCTGACTTCGGATAGCTGTTGAGCGTGGGGCGTCAAGCGGTTTAGATCGAAGTGGAGCTTTTCATCATAGCCCGCCTCCTCAATCTGATTTTCCAGCTTCTCGACTTGCTGACCAGACCTGTCCAGCGCTTTTTGAGAATCGTCGCGGCGCTTTCGGGCCTGCCGGATGAGGCGCTTGAGGAAATGGATCTCTTGGCGAGCCTTTTCAACCTCTTGGCGTGCCAGGCGCAAGTCCTGAGCGGCCGGCTGCAATTGCCTGACCAGTTGAAGTCGCTTTTCCAGCTTACTGGATCGGCGCTTGAGCTGATTGATCTCGCGCTGCAAGGCCTTGAGGTTCTTTTGGCTGGCCTCGGCGTATGTGCTGCCCAGCAATTCCTTTTTGAAGGTGGACTCCGAACGGGCTTTTTCGGCTTTGTCGCGGGCCAGGCGCCCCATTCGCAGATAGATTTCCAGCTGCAGAAGCTCGGTCAGGATCTTGCGGCGCTCGGCGGAACTGCCTTTCAGGAAGCGGTCGAACTCGCCTTGAGGCAGCACTACCGATCGGGTGAAGGCGTCGAAGTCCAGCCCGATGATGCGTCCCACTTGCGCTCGGATCGTCGAGACGCTGCCTGCAAGGGCCTCCCATTTTTCATCCTCCTGCAGGATTTCCAATTGAGGCTTGCTGACGACGTTGTGGCCGCTGCGGCGCATGGTGCGGGCAATGCGATAGTTGCGGCCTGCAGACTGAAACTCCAACAGGACGGAAAGCCGCTTGGCGCCCTGGGTCATCAAGTCTGCCACGCCTCTTTCGCCGATGCGCGGAGTGCGGCCGTACAAGGCGTAGATCAAGGCATCGATGAGCGAAGTCTTGCCAGCGCCGGTGGGTCCGGTGATGGCGAAGATGTCCAGGTTGCTGAAGTCCACCTCGACGCGCTTGCGAAAGCTGGTAAAGCCCTCCAGCTCCAGCCTAATCGGACGCATTCAAGGCCTCCTCGTAAAGCTGTCCGAAAAACTGGGCCACCGTTTCTGGCGGGGATGTGCCGTGCTGGCGCTGGTAGTACTCGGCGAAGATGTCGGCGGGAGAGAGGGCGCCCAACGACCGGCGAGGCGCCATGCTTTCGCTGCGGGGATAGTCAATGCGCACGTCCAAGGCATTGGGAAGGATTTCGCGCACCTGGTCGGCGATACCCGGGACCGGCTGCTCGACCTGCACTGTGACCCGCAAAAAGTCGTCTCCAAAGCTCTCGCCCTGACCTTCCAGTTCGACCATGGTCCCCTCCACGCTGCGCAAGCGTCGCCCCGATTGGATCTCGATGCTCTCCAGCTGAGCCGGACGCCCGGGGAGAGCCTCGACAATCACGACCCGCTTTTGCTGCCTCTGTTCCCCGAAGTCGAGTTGCAGGGTCGAGCCGCAGTAGGCCGCCGGGCAAGGGGCCGGGACGTCCTGAGGGCGATGCAGGTGGCCCAGCGCCACGTACTGGGCCGAGGTCGGGAAGCGCTGGGTGTCCACGGCATAGGGGTGAGCCACATGGATGGCGCGTTCGCTTCCGCTGGTCTCGGCGTCATGAACGTGGACGTGGGCCAGCAGCAGGTTGACGGACTGGCTCTGGAACGACCCCGCCAGCAGCCCGCACATCTGGGCTACGCGTTCCGAATAAGTCTGCGACCATTCCTCAGCCGGCTCCATCAGCTTGCAGGCGTCCACGATCTTGCGCTCGCTGACGAAGGGCAGCACGGCCAGGCAGGCCTGCTCCCCGTCGATTTCCAGTTCGATGACACCCCCCTCATCGGGACGAACCGGCTCGGGGCGGACGTAGATCTGCAGGCGTTCCAGCAATTGGCGCAGGGCGGCCAGCCGCTTGGGATGATCGTGATTGCCTCCGATGACCACGGTGGGCAAGCGGCGTCCGGCCACTTCGGCGAAGAAATTCAGCACCAGGCGTTCGGCATCCGGCGAGGGGGCGTGCGAATCGTAAAGATCCCCGCATATCAGCAGGCAGTCGACCTTGGAGTCGGAGGCGATTTGGAGGATTTCCTGGAGGACTTCTTCCTGCTCCGAGATACGAGACCGGCCGCGAAGAAGCTTCCCCACATGCCAGTCTCCGGTGTGCAGAAAACGCATGGTGGGCCAATATAGCGTACAGGGGGAGAGCTCGCTAAAACTCGTGGGCTCTCCCCTCCTCCTTCACCCGAATGATCCCCAGTTTCCCAGCAAGGCTTGCCGGGCTCTCTGGCGGTATGCATCGTATTCGTCCGTTTGAGAGCCTTTCATGGCCGGTGCACTCTCATCCAGTGTCACCTCGATCGTCCGGCGGACGCTGGACGAGAGAGCCTGCAGGTTGTAGCCGCCTTCCAGGACATAGAGGATGCGCCCGCCGCAGGTCTCCCGGGCCAGGCGGTTGAGGCGGGCGGCCAATTCGCCGAAGCCTGCCTCGTCCAGGTTCATGTTGGCCAAAGGGTCGTCGCGGTGGGCATCGTATCCGGCTGAGACCAGGATGGCCTGGGGATGAAATCGGGCCAGGATGGGGATGGCGAATTCATCGAAAAGACTCAAATAAAAGCCATTGCCCTTCCCTGGCCCGATGGGGAAGTTAACCGTGGCGCTCTTGCCTTTGCCCACCCCTTGCTCTTCCCACATTCCGGTGCCCGGGTACAAGGGGTGCTGGTGGGTGGACAGGTAAAGGACGTCGGGGCGCTCCTCGAAAATCTCCTGGGTGCCGTTTCCATGGTGGACGTCAAAGTCGACCACCGCCACTCGCTTTAGTCCCTGCTGCCGGATGGCCCATTGTGCAGCTACAGCGATGTTGTTAAAGAGGCAAAAACCCATGATGCGCCGGCTTTCGGCGTGATGTCCGGGCGGGCGCACCAGCGCGAATCCGCTGGAGGCTTCGCGGCTGAGGACCATTTCCAGCAAGTGAACCGTACTCCCCGCCGCCAACAGGGCGGTTTGCCAGGATTCCGGCCCGGTGTGGGTATCGGGATCGAGCTGGCTGTGGGGACGCCCTGCCGTAGCCCGGACCTTTTGAATGTGCTTCGGACTGTGAACAGCTTGCAGCCAGCCCTCCTGGGCGGGCGAGGGCTCGACTAGCTGTAATTCCGAAAAGCGTTCCCAAGCGCGCAGGTTGGAGGCGATGCTGAGGATGCGGTCGGGGCGCTCGGGGTGTCCGGGCGGGGTTTGGTGGCGGGTGAAGGCGTCGTCAAGGGCAATGGCGAATTTCATCTCTAGAGTTTCGCGCAAAGACGCGACGGGCGCAAAGGCACGGCTATAGCCGTTGCTGCTGCTCGGACAGGAAGGCGTTGGCGGCCAGGTAGCCCTTTTCGTTTCCCGTGTCGAAGAGAGGAGGCGGGATCAGGTAGCCGGTCGCCTGATGATCGCGGATGATCTGTTGGTAGACCGGCACTTCGTCGAATTCCCCCTCGACCTGGGGGCGGATGAGGTCGATGTACTCGAAGATCCAGGGGGCGGCGACATAGCGTCCGCAGCTGCGCAGGATGGATTGCCCGGTCGGGACTTCCAACTGGCCCGGCAGCTTGCCGTCCAGCTGCTGTATGGTGAAGACACCAGGCCGCTCGAGCTGGCAGCTGATCCTGCCGCAGTTGCCGTAAAGCCCCGAATGCTCCGCACCCAGTTCGATGATTCCCATCACGTCCCGATTCCACTCCCCGTACAATTCCACCAGGCTACTCAGGCAGTAAAGAGGAGAAAAAAGGGCATTGTCGGGCAGCAGGATGGCGAAGGGGCCGCCTTCGACAAAGTGACGGCAGCATCCGATTGCGTCGGCCAGGCCAAGAGGTTCCGGCTGAGCGACCAGCTCCAGGCGAAAGGGCCGTCCGGGCCACCGCTTGCGGAAGTCTTTCAAGAAGTCTCCCAGCAACGGCTTTTGCGGCGAGACCACCACCGCGATGTTGTTGATCCCCGCCCGCAAGGCCTCCTGCAGGGTGAATTGGATGATGGGACGGGTGCCGAGAGGCAGCAGTTCCTTGGGGACGAAACGGGAAACCGGATGCATCCGGGTGCCTTTGCCCGCCGCCGGGATCACTGCCCATTCGACCGTCTCTTGCGCGCGCACAATCCGCCTTCCTTACTGCGTCAGCAATCGGATGTCGTTTTCGGCCTCGCAATCCGGGCAGCATTCGATGCTGAAGATGTCCCGTCCTTTGCCGTACCAGCCGCACTTGAGGCAATAGGCGGTGCGATCCCGGAGCTGCAGGTACTGCACCGTCCACATGGCGCGGTGAATCACGATCAAAACGGTGCCCGCCAGCACCAGAATGAAGCAGTACGTCGGAACGCTGGGAAGGTGCAGGCCGGGAAAGCTGGACAAAAGCAGCAAAAGGATGAGCGCCATGGCGATCAGGGCGTAGCCCAGGCGCTTGAGCGGCCCCGTTTTTCGAACGCGCAACGGATGACGATCCATATAGTCCGGCTCATCTTAGCCGATTTCGCCGGC
>JANQFM010001110.1 GCA_028277865.1 Acidobacteriota bacterium | reverse complement strand
GCCAACCGAAATCCCATGAACTGCCAGCGGTCTTTGGGGTAGAAGAAATTGCGGTAGGTGGGGCGGATGTGCGATTGCGGGGTGGCGCATGAGCCGCCGCGCAGGATCATCTGGCTGGAGGCGAATTTGGCGTTATACTCGCCCAAGGCGCCGTCCGGAGGCCTGTAGCCCGGATAGGTGGTGTAGGGGCTGCTGGTCCACTCCCAGACATCGCCGAACATTTGGGACATTCGATCCGGCGAAGCGTTGCCGGGCAGCTGGACGGGGTGCCGGTTGCCGCTTTCAACGAAGTTGCCTCGGACAGGCAGTGATTCGGCGGCAGTTTCCCATTCGGCTTCGCTGGGCAGGCGGGCGCCGGACCAGCGGGCGTAGGCGTCGGCTTCGTAGAAGCTGACGTGGCAAACGGGGGATTCAGGCCGCAGGTTGCGCAGTCCCGACAAGGTGAACTCGAACCACACGTCCTCCATTTTTTCCCAATAAAAAGGCGCTTCCCAGCCTTCGGCCTGCACAACGGCCCAGCCCTGCGACAGCCACAGTTCGGGGCGCCGATAGCCGCCATCTTGCATGAATTCCAAAAACTCCCCATTGGTCACAGGGCGGGAAGCGATCTGAAAGGCTTCCAAGAAGACCCGATGGCGCGGGCATTCGTTGTCGAAGGCCCACCCGTCTCCGCCGTGGCCGATCCAGCGCAAACCCTCCTCGTGGCTGTGCCATCCAAGCGCCGGGATCTGGCCGTGAGGCGGCTCCTCGGAATCCTTGTAGGCCGGACGCAGGGGATTGCAGGAAAAGGCGTGTTTGATGTCGGTGAGGATCAGCTCTTGATGCTGCTGCTCGTGGTGCAAGCCAATCTCGACAATGGAGGTCAATTCTTCGGTTGGGCCATCTTGCAGCAGCTCCAGGATTCTTTGGTCGACGTGGCGACGATACTCCAGCACTTCATCCAGCGACGGACGCGTGATCAGCCCCCGCTCGGGACGGGAGTGCTGCTTCCCGACGGTGTTGTAGTAAGAGTTATAGAGCACCCGGAATTCGGGGCTGAAATGGCGGTAGTCCTGCTGCTCTTCCAGGACGAAGGTCTCGAAGAACCAGCTGGTATGAGCCAAGTGCCATTTGGTGGGGCTGGTGTCCTGCATCGACTGAACCAGGCAGTCTTCGGGCGAAAGCGGCTCAGCCAGTGCCAGGCTGGCTTGGCGGACCTGCTGGAAGCGTTCTGTAAGCGGCGGTTCTGTGTCTGTGCCCGATTGGGGCGCCTCGGTAGCAGCAGTGGAATTCATGATCTCTCCTTGATTTCAGGGTACACGCTGAGGGGGATTTCGCGCAAAGACGCTAAGACGCAAAGAAGAACGCAAAGCAAAATCTTAATTACAGGCGTCTGCTTGGCGTCTTCGCGTCTTGGCGCGAAACCGGTAATGCGACACCCACCATTCTTCGCCCCTCCGGTATCGAAACAGCTCTTCGCAGCCCATGAAGAACAAGCGCCAACGGCCCAGCCAGCGCACTGCCTGCTCCGGCCCGTAAAAACCCTGCAACAGCTCCAGCACTGATTCCCGCTGAACGTCGAGGTTTTCCAGCCAGGCACGGGCGGTGCGGGCGTAGTGCAATCCGTTGACGCGCCAGTGATCTTCCACTTCCAGGTCGCGCTGGCAGTAAAGCAGCATGTCGTCCGAAGGCATGATCCCGCCGGTGAAGAAGTAGCGTCCCATCCAGTTGCCGGCGCCTTCGGTTTGGTATCGGTAGGCGGCACTGCGGTGGCAGAAGATGTGGACGAAGAGCTTGCCCTCGGGACGCAGCCAGCCGGAGATGCGCTGCAGCAGGCGACGGTGGTTGTGCAGATGCTCGAACATCTCGACACTGACGACGCGATCAAATCGCTTGTCGGTGGCGAATTGATTCACGTCCGCCGTCAAGACCTGAAGGTTGGTGATTCCTTCTTGACGGCATCGCCGGTCGATGAACTCCTTTTGTAGGCGGCTGTTGGAAACGGCGGTCAGTCGCAGAGAGGGATGACGACGGGCCAGCCAAAGCGACAGCGACCCCCATCCGCAGCCCAGTTCCAGCACTTTCATGCCGTCCTCAACCTGGGCGCGCTTCTCGGTGAGGTGCAGCATGGCTTCTTCAGACTGGGTCAGGTTGCGAACACCCGAACCCCAGTGGCAGCAGCTGTACTTGAGGTGCCGGCCCAGCACCTTCTCGAAGAATCCGGCCGGAACCTCGTAGTGCTGCTGGTTGGCTTGATCGGTGTGCAGGGCGATGGCCTGGCGCTCGTTTTCTTTCAGGAAGGTCCGCAGCGAATCGCGGCGCTGCTCAGCGTCGGCGCGCATATCGCGGCTGCGCCCCGCCACCAGGCGCCGGATGCCCAGCCGGATTAGGGCATCGGGCAAGATCTGACGCTCAGCCAAGACGATGGCCCACTCCATGGCTGGGCTGAGAAAAGCCATTTGCGATGAGGAAACCGTTTCAGTCGTTGAGCTCATTGCGCGTCCTCCCTTGGGAACCAGGGGAAAAAGGCGCTGGTGGTGCGCTGATAGCGCCGGTAATCCTCTCCCCGGCTGAGCAAGGCCCGCTCTTCTGTGGGAGGGATTCCGGTTACTTTGAGGATAAAGAAAAGCATCAGTGCCGGGCCGATCAGCGTCACCCAAAAATAGGAGGCGCCCACGGCCAACAGCACGTAAACCCACCAGTGCAGCCATTCAAAGAAGTAATTGGGATGACGCGAATAGCGCCACAAGCCCTGGCGGCAGGTCTTGCCTCGGTTTTCGGGACGGGCTCGAAATGCGGCCAGCTGGCGGTCGGCGATCCATTCTCCGCCCAAGGCCAGCAGCCATAAGGCGACGGCCAGACCGTCCCAGAGCGTCCAATAATGGACCGGGTGGGCTGCCACCACCAAGAAAGGGAGTGAGAGCAGGAGGTCGAGCAAAGCCTGAGCCTGGAAGAAGACGAAAAAGCGCGGCTGGACGCGATCGCCCCAGTTGCGGCGCAGTTCCTGATAGCGGCCGTCTTCTTCGCCTGACAAGACTCGGTCAAAAAGCAGGTAGGAGGCCAACCGGAAAGACCAAACTCCCACCACGACTGCCAAGAGCAGGCGGCGTGGGCCGAATCCTTCGCCCGTGGCGGCGTAGAGGACGGCCAAAAAGCCCAGTCCGGCCGCCCATCCCACATCGACGATGCCGGCGTCGCCCGAGCGGCGCTGCCAAAGCCAGAGTGCACTCATCATCAGGGCCAGGGCCAGCCAGCCCAACAGCACGATTTCCAAGTTCATGCATGCCTCCCGGAGTTGAACCGCAGAGGGCGCAGAGAGGTTCGCGGAGAGCGCGGAGAAGAGAGCCGGGCGGCCATCCACAACAGCAGGGGCAGGCTGATGGACCAGACGACGGCCAGGACACCCAGTGCCCACAAGCCTCCCAGGTCCACTGCGCCCAATCGAGAGCCGGCCCAGTATGCCAAGGGGCCGGAAACGGCTCCCAGAACTGCCCCCAACCAGTATCGTCCCAACAGCCAGGAGAGCGACGAGTGCAAGGTGAAGGCGAAGTTGGGCCACAGGGCCACCATCCAGGGGCGTGAAAGCCAGTCCAACAGCCATTCATCCCGGAAGACAAAAATACCTTGGGAAGCCATCAGGCTGTCGAGCAGCAGTCCGTAAGCCGCCGCCAGTGCCATCAGCCCGATCCGGCCGATCCTATCCGGGTGCCAGCAAAGCTGAAGCGAAACAACCGCGATCACGGCCAGCGGGCCGGCCCAGGGCAATCCCCAAGCGGCACCCAGAACGCAGGCAAACCACCCCAACTGAAAGGCTGCGGCATTCAGCAAGGTCCGGCTCATCGGTCCCCCAGTGCCAGGACGGGCTGACGGCGGCAAAGCGGCTTGCTGAGCAGCATCTGAACATCGCCGTTGAAGCGTTCCTCAAAGCCTGCCTCGCAATAGCAGAGGTAGTAATTCCACATGCGGATGAACTCCTCGGAGCATTCCAGCGCCCTCACCCGGTCGATGTTGGCGAAAAAGCGTTCCCGCCAGCAGCGCAGCGTCCGGGCGTAGTGGGGCGTGATGTCCTCCAGGTGAAAAAGGCTCAGGTCGGTCACCCGCGACAGCGAGTCGCAGATCGCGTCCACCGATGGCAGGCAGGCGCCCGGAAAGATGTACTGCTTGATGAAGTCCACCGAGCGTCGGGACTGGGGGTATCGCTGGCCGGGGACGGCGATGGCCTGCAGCAGCATCAGCCCATCCGGCTTGAGCAATCGGCTGCACTGGGCGAAAAAAGTGTCGTAGAAGTGGTGCCCCACGGCTTCGATCATCTCGATGGAGACCAGCTTGTCGTAGCGCCCCTGCAAGCGGCGGTAGTCTTGCAGCAGCACCGTGACCCGATCGGCCAGCCCGGCCTCATCCACTCGTTGCCGTGCGAGCTCGTACTGCTTTTTCGAAATGGTGGTGGTGGTGACGCGGCATCCGAAGCGTCCGGCGGCGTGAAGGGCCAGGCCTCCCCAGCCGCTGCCGATCTCCAACAGGTGGTCGCCGGGCTGCAGGTCGAGCTTGCGGCAGACGTGCTCGTTCTTGGTCCAGGCCGCCTCTTCCAGCGTCGAGTCCTCGCGTTCGAAGATGGTGCAGGAATAGGACATGGAGGAATCCAGAAAGAGCCGATAGAAGTCGTTGCCCAAGTCGTAGTGGGCAGCGATGTTGCGTCGGCTTCCGGCGAGCGTGTTCTTGCGCAGCCAATGGCACAGGCGCAGCAGCGGTTCGTACAGGCGGGCCGGACCCGACTCGATTTCCCCGGTCAATTGCGGATTGAGGGCCAGGATGCGCA
>JANQFM010001086.1 GCA_028277865.1 Acidobacteriota bacterium | reverse complement strand
GCACGCTGGAGCTTTCCACCATGTGCGGCCACGGCATGATCTCCTTTGCCTTCGCCCGCAAGATGATCGTCTGGGTCAAGGCGGGCAGGCGGACCCCTGGGGAGGCTTCGCGCTACTTGGCGCGCTTTTGCGTCTGCGGCATCTTCAACCCCACCCGCGCGGTGCGGATCATGGAGCGGGCACGGACGAAGAATTGAGGGGAAATCTCACGCAAAGCCGCAAAGTCCGCAAAGAGAAGATTCTCACGCAGAGACGCAGAGAAGAAATCTCCAATCTGAACTTTGCGCTTTTGCATCTTTGCCTGAAACCCATCTGGAATGAGCAAAGGCCAACTTTTCGAACGGCTGCGCCGGGAAGTCCGGGGAGAAGTGCTGTCGGACCCGCTGAGCCGGGGGCTTTACAGCTGCGATGCGTCCTTTTACCAGATCGAACCGCTGGGAGTGCTTATCCCCCAGGACGAATCTGATGTGGAAGCCGCTTTGGCCATCGCCCGCCAAATGGGCGTGCCCGTCATCGCACGCGGCGCCGGAACCTCGCAATGCGGACAGGTTTTGGGGCGTGCCCTGATCATCGACACCAGCAAGCACCTCGATCGACTCCTCGATCTGGACGCGCCCAATCGGACGGTCACCGTACAACCGGGGATCGTCGTCGATCGGCTCAACACCCTGCTGAGACCCAGCGGACTCTTCTTTCCCGTCGATCCCGCCACCTCCAGCCGGGCCACCATCGGCGGCATGGCGGGCAACAACAGCTCGGGTTCGCGCTCGGTGCGCTACGGCATCATGGCCGACAACGTACAGGCCATTGAAGCGGTTCTGGCCGACGGGCAGCGGGCTCGCTTCAGCGAAATACCGGAAGATCTCCAAGAGCTGCAGCCGGGGGGCACCCCCCGCCTTCTGCAACTGGCCAACCGCCTGCGCCAGCTCCATGCCCGAGAAAAGGAGGAGCTTGATCGGCGCGTTCCCAAAGTCATGCGCCACGTGGCCGGCTACAATTTGCACCGCCTTTCCCAAGGGCGCTGCAATTTAGCCGAGATGCTGGTCGGCTCCGAGGGGACGCTGGCCTTTTTCACCCGGCTCCAGCTAGCCTTGCAGCCCATCCCTGCCCATCGCGTGCTGGGCGTGTGCAATTTCCCCAGCTTCTATTCAGCCATGCAGGCAACGGCTGGCCTGGTCGAACTGGGGGCTTCGGCGGTGGAGCTTTTCGATCGAAGCGTGATCGAGCTGGCCCAAGCCAGCCCGCTCTTTCGCGATTCCGCCCGACGATTCGTCAAGGGAGATCCCCAAGCCCTCTTGCTGGTGGAATTCACCGGATCCGAGCATGGCGCCCTGCTGAAGAAACTGGATGCCTTGGAGCAGGCCCTGGGGGATCTGGGCTTTGCAGGTGCAGTGGTGCGGGCCGAGGACACAGCTTTCCAGAATGAGATCTGGACGGTGCGCAAGTCGGGGCTCAACCTGCTCATGTCGATGAGCGGCCCCGCCAAGCCGGTGGCCTTCATCGAAGACTGCAGCGTGCCTTTGCAGCATTTGGCCGAGTACAGCGACTGCTTGGTGCAGATCTTCCAGCGCCACAAGGTCAAGGGAACCTTTTACGGGCACGCCTCAGTGGGCTGCCTGCACGTGCGCCCGCTGCTGGACCTGAAGCAGAAGGCGGCAGTGAAGGCCTTGCGGGCCATCGCCGAGGAAACCCACGAGCTGGTGCACCGTTTCAAGGGCTCTCATTCAGGCGAGCACGGCGATGGCATCGTACGCTCCGAGTTTATTGAGCCCATGCTTGGAAAGCGCCTGGCGGCAGCCTTTCGGGAGGTCAAAGAGTGCTTCGATCCCCATGGGCTCTTCAACCCCGGCCGCATCGTGCACCCGCCCCGCATGGACGACCGTTCCCTCTTTCGTTATCCGCCCGGCTACGGACTCTCCCAACCGATCCGGACCGCTTTGGACTGGTCCGATCAAGGCGGTCTGCTGGGCGCAGTGGAGATGTGCAACAACAACGGCGCCTGCCGCAAGCGGGGTGCCGAAGTGATGTGCCCTTCCTACCGGGCCACCCGAAACGAGCACGATCTGACCCGTGGGCGTGCCAACGCGCTGCGCCTGGCCCTGACGGGCCAACTGGGACCGGACGCCTTCACTTCGCAGGAAATGCACCGCACCCTGGACCTGTGCATCAGCTGCAAGGCCTGCCGGCGTGAGTGCCCCATGGGCGTAGACATGTCGCGCATGAAGATCGAATTCCTCGACCGCTTCCGCCAGCGCCATGGAATCCCCTTGCGCGACCGCCTGGTGGCCTATTTGCCGCGCTATGCCCCGCTGGCCTCCAAGATGGGCTGGCTACTCAACCTGCGCAACCGGTCAGGAGCCCTGTCCTGGCTGGGCGAGCGCCTGGCGGGGATCAGTGCCCGCCGCACGCTTCCCCGCTGGCAGGCAGTTCGCCTGCCGGACGAAGGACAAGGCGCTCATCAAGAAGGCCGGCTGCCGGTGCTGCTGCTGCCCGATACCTTCAACACATACTTCGATCCCGAGAATCTGTCGGCCGCCCGTCGCGTCCTGCAGGCAGCGGGCTGCTCGGTAATGGTTGCCAAGCCTGCCGGGGAGCGTCCCCTTTGCTGCGGGCGAACCTTCCTCAGCATGGGACTCGTCGGTCAAGCCCGCCGAGAAGCAGAGCGTACCTTGGCCTTCCTCAAGCCCTGGGCGGAAAAGGGAATCCCCATCGTGGGCCTGGAGCCCTCCTGCCTGCTCACACTGCGCGACGAGATTCCGGCTCTCTTGCCCGGCAAGGAGGCCAAGCGGGTGGCCGAGCAGGCCTTGCTCTTCGAAGAGTACCTTTGCTCCCGGTCGGAAAGCGGGCAAATCGCCTTGGATCTGGACCGCCTTCCTGTCTCCAAACTGCTGATCCACGGCCACTGCCACCAAAAGGCCTTCGGGGCCATGCCCGCCCTACTGAACACTCTGCGCATGATTCCCGATTTGGATGTGCAGCCCATCGAATCGACTTGCTGCGGCATGGCGGGCTCTTTCGGCTACGATGCCGACCACTACGAAGTGTCGATGAAAATCGCCGAGTTAAGCCTCCTGCCCGCCGTCCGGCAGGCGGATCATGACACTTGGATCGCAGCCGACGGTTTTAGCTGCCGCCACCAGATCCGCCACGGCAGCGGTCGCCCCTCCTTCCACGCCGCCCGAATCCTGGCCGCAGCACTCTGATCCGAAAGGTCCAACGTCCAAGGTCCAAAGTCCAAAGTCAGAATGCCGGGCCTCCAGTGCGTCCAGCATAATTCCCCTGAAGTGAGCAGTATTGAAACTAAGCCCGGAAAAGGAACCTGATACAATCTGCAGACCTTGGACCTTGGACCTTGGACCTTGGACCTTGCTTTGGAGGCCGACTCGATGTTCAAGAAACTCTTCGCTGCCCTGGGAGGCCGCCCGGCAGGCGAATCGACGCAGGCGGAAGGGTCGTTCGACCGCTTGGGATGGGTGGCGCCCGACCGGAATCCCTACGGTATCCGCGTACTCGATTGCCGCAGCCTGACCCGCATTTGGCCCGCCAACTCCGACAGCCCCGACGTGGCGGCCCAATTCCTGCGCCTGCGCAAGTCCGACGGCCAAGAACACCAGGGCAAGTCTCCCCAGCCCGCCTTGGAGATTGAGTGCGACCTCACCTATCCCGTTCCTGCCAAGCCGCTGTCGGACGGGCGCCTTTACGGATCCCGGTTCATGGAGGACAAGTGGGACGCCTACCAATGGGGAAGTCACTGGTACTTCGTTCAAAGCTGGACGGGCCACTTGGCCCACCGGGTGACAGTGGCTTCCAGCCCAAACGGATATCAAGCCTCCCGAGTCGAGTCGGATGCCGCCGATCTCAACAACGACCGGCAACTCGCCTTGGCCGAGACCGACTTTCTCATCAAAAACCTCATCTACGACTGGAAAGGCCCCCATCCCATGCCGGAGGGCTTTCCCCAGGACGATCTGCGCAAGATCGCCGAATATTCCTTTGAGCGCTACGGCCGTCGCGCCTCTTTCGCCACCTTTGAAGACACCACCCAGCTGCAGGTCAGCCACGTCCTCAAGTAAGCGAATAGCGAACGGATTCCAGAGTGTCACGCGAAGCCGCAAAGAACGCAAAGTTAAGAAAGAAAGAAAGAGGTTTATCAGCCAGAAGCGGCTATGCGTGAGATCCGCCGCTCTGGACTCTCTTCGCGGCTGGTCAAAATATGGGCGCCCCGTTAAAATGCTCAGATCATGAAACGCTTGAATGTTGATTTGCCCCAACCGCTGCACCGCCGCCTCAAGGTCCACTGCGCGGCCACCGACAAAGACATGAGCTCGCTGGTCCGTCGGCTCATTTCAGAATATCTGCGCAAGGTTGAGGCGTCGCAAGGACATTGAGGCGAGGGGGCCGGCAAACCGGAGGCCGGAAATTTTCGGTTTCGCGTGGGGTGTGCAGAAAAAGGTCGGGGAGTAGGTGTCCGGCCTACTCCCCAGCGTCTAAGAGGCCAATCCTACCTAATAGGACATCTCTAGCGAGC
>JANQFM010001062.1 GCA_028277865.1 Acidobacteriota bacterium | reverse complement strand
TTCACCTGCCATCACAGCGTGATCGACGGGCGTTCCAACGGCCTGCTCATCTCCGAACTGGCCGCCCTCTATTCGGCAGCCTGTCGGGGCCGGCCATTGAGCCTGCCCCCCTCAGCCCCCTTCAGCCGGTTCGCCCAATGGCAAGCCCGGCAGCAAACAGGGGAACAGCTGGCTGCTTCCGAAAGGTTTTGGCTGCAGCAGTTTGCCGAGGGGGCGCCCCTGTTGGAGCTGCCCGCCGACCGTCCCCGGCCGGCGGTGCGGAGCTATCGGGGAAAGAGGCAGGCCGTGACGCTCGGCGAACCGGTCAGCCGTGCCCTGGCCCGAACGGGCAAGCAGCTGAACTGCACCTTGTTCGTCACCTTGCTGGCGGCCGTCAACGCACTCCTGCACCGGCTCTCGGGACAGGATGGCATCGTGGTGGGCGCGGCTGCGGCCGGTCAAGCCGTTATGGGAGAGCAGCGTTTGGCAGGGCACTGCGTCAACCTGATGCCGCTGCCCAGCCGCATCCGCCCGGACACGGTTTTTGCCGATTACGCCAAAAAGCTGCAAGGGCTGGTGCTGGACGCCTCCCAACACCAGAACTACCCCTTTCACAAGCTGGTCCGGCGCCTCGGCTTGCCTGTGGACACCAGCCGCCAACCGCTTCTTTCGGCCGTCATGAACCTGGACCGGAGGGGTTCGGGAAGCAATCCGAAGTTTGAGGGGCTTGAAGCCGAGATGCTTGCCAATGCCCCTGCCGCGGCCAAGTTTGACCTCTTTTTGGACATCGCCGCTTCAGAGGATTCGATTCAGGTCCACTGCGACTACAATTCGGATCTTTTTGATTCCTCGACCGCAGGCCGCTGGCTGGGCCATTTGCGCGTCCTGCTGCAGCACCTTTGCCGCCGTCCCGACAGCCGCCTGATTGAGCTCAGCCTGCTCTCTGAAGCTCAGCGGCTCCAGTTGCTGACTGAATGGAACGACACCCGCGTGGAGGGCCGTCAGGGGACCTGCCTGCACGAGTTGGTGGAAAGCCGCCTGGAGAAAGCTCCCGATGCCGTGGCGGTGGCTTATGAAGAGGCCTGTCTGAGCGGCCGCGAACTGGGGTGCCGCTCCGCCAGCCTGTCTGCCCGCTTGCAACAGATGGGCGTGGGGCCGGAGTCGGTGGTGGGCGTTTGCATGGAGCGCTGCCTGGAGATGGTGCAGGGCTTGCTGGGAATCCTGCAGGCGGGTGCAGCCTACCTTCCGCTGGATCCTTCCTATCCGACCCAGCGATTGGCCTTCATGATGGAAGACTCGCGGGCGCCCGTAGTGCTGACCCACCCTCCGGCCCGCGACAGCGTCCCGGGCCATTCTGCGGAGGTTGTCGACCTGTGGAGCTTCGGGCCGTCCCTGGAAGGGGAGGGCCGGCCCGCCGCTTGTAGCCCTGCGGACCAAAACCTGGCCTACCTGATTTACACCTCGGGTTCGACGGGGCGCCCCAAAGGGGTGGGCGTTCCTCACCGGGGGATCGTCAACCGCCTGCTCTGGATGCAGCAGCAATACCGGATGAGTGAACAGGACAGCGTCGTGCAGAAGACGCCCTACAGCTTTGACGTGTCGGTGTGGGAGTTCTTCTGGACCCTGCTCAGCGGCGCCCGGCTGCTGATGGCCCGTCCCCAAGGCCACCGGGATCCGCTCTACTTGTCCAAGCTGGTCCGATCGCGCCAGGTCACGACCATGCACTTCGTCCCCTCCATGCTGGCGGGATTCCTGGAGCAGCCGGAACTGGAGCGCTGCGGCTGCCTGAGGCAGGTCATTTGCAGCGGCGAGGCACTTTCGCAGGAGCTTCAAAAGCGCTTTCAGTCCCGGCTGGAGGCGGATCTGCACAACCTCTACGGGCCGACCGAGGCCTCGGTGGACGTGACTTCCTGGGCCTGCCCGCCCCGGGTGCAGGGCCGCAGCGTCCCCATCGGCCGCCCCATCGACAACACTGCAATCCATTTGCTCGACCAGCGGCTGAACCCGCTGCCCATCGGCGTGGCCGGTGAGCTTTTCATCGCGGGCGTCAACCTGGCCCGGGGCTACCTGGGGCGGGCCGCCCTGACGGCCGTTCACTTCATCCCCGATCCTTTCAGTCCCCGGCCCGGTCAGCGCCTTTACCGGACCGGCGACTTGGCGCGCTTCCGGCCGGACGGAAACATCGAGTTCGAGGGCCGCCGGGACTTTCAAGTCAAGGTGCGGGGCTTCCGCATCGAATTGGGCGAAATCGAATCCGCCCTGTGCCGGCATGAAGAGGTTGTCGAAGCCGCGGTGGCTCTTCAAAAGGTGCAGGCAGGGGACCACCGCCTGATCGCCTACCTGCAGCACAGGGCGGACCGGCAATCCGAAGGCGGCCCATCGTCCCCTTCGCAGCTGCGGAGCTTCCTGCTCTCCAGGCTGCCCGCCTACATGGTGCCCTCGTCATTCATCGTCCTGGACGAACTGCCCAGGACGCCCAGCGGCAAGGTCGACCGAAAGGCGTTGCCGGCGCCGCAAGGAGAGAGGCCCGAAATCGAGCAGGGCTACGTTCCCGCCCTGACTTCGGCAGAGCAGCAATTGGCCGAGATTTGGCGTCAGGTCTTGGGGATCGAAAGGGTCGGCGTCCACGACAACTTCTTCGAACTGGGCGGCGACTCCATCCTGGCAATCCGGTGTGTCGTGCGGGCTAATCAGGCAGGCTTCAGCCTGACCGCTGCCCAGATGCTGCAAAAGCCCACCGTCGCCGATCTGGCAGCCGCGGCGGCTTCGGGAACAGCAGCGCCTGCGGCAGAACAGGGTCCGGTGACCGGCCCGCTGCCCCTGACACCCATTCAGCGCTGGTTTTTCCAGGCCGACTTCCCGGCACGGCACCACTTCAACTTCTCCGTTTTTCTCGAGCTTCATCCCCGCCTGGGAGCGAGCCTGGTTCAAGAGGCCTGGAGAGCGCTGCTCAGCCACCACGACGCCCTGAGGCTGCGATTTTCGCCCAGCGGCGATCAATGGCGCCAGCACAACGCCGGACTGGAGGAAGTCCTGCCCAACCCGGTCGTCCGCATCGATCTGGCCGGGCTGGCCAAGGGCAGGCGAAAAGAGGCGCTGAAGGCCTGCGGCGCCCAACTGCAGCGCAGCCTTGACCTGACCGCCGGGCCCATCTGCCGGGCGGCCTATTTCCAGCAGGGGCCGGATCGCCCGGCCCGACTGTTCGTGCTGGTCCACCACCTTGCTGTCGATATCGTGTCCTGGCGGACTCTGCTGCAGGATTTGAGGAGCCTTTGCCTGCAGCTGGCCCAAGGCCGGTCAGCCAGCCTGCCGGCCAAGACCAGTTCGTTTCAGGAATGGGCCCGGCAGCTGGAAAAGTACGCACGATCGGAGGAAGTGCGGCAGCAACTGGA
>JANQFM010001047.1 GCA_028277865.1 Acidobacteriota bacterium | reverse complement strand
TCAAGCTGAAGGGCCAACGCATGACGATAAGGCCGCAATCGACTGCAAGCATCTTGGCACACTTCGGCATCAAGTGATGCCAAAATGAAGTGACGATGAACTCCTGCCTGCTCTCGTACTTGCGGACTATTTCTATGAGCCGACCAATGGCTTCGGGCGCCTTCAACTCGATATTCCAAAGAACCTTGTTCCAACGGCAGATTGCCTCTTCCAGAGTAGGCACTGCATGACCGACTCTGCGCTCCAATTCCGCATGGGTCAGGTGCGAAACGGAGGTGCCGTCGAGGGTGCGGTCGTGAAACAGGATTGCCCGCCCGTCCCGGCTGACTTGCAGATCGGTCTCGATGCCGTCCGCACCGATTTCGACAGCCGACTCAAAGGCTTCCCATGAGTTTTCGTATCGGCCCCGCCCGGTTTCCGTATTGCCCCGATGGCTGATGATGATCATGCTTCATTCCAAGCCCGAAGCAACGTCTTGCAGCGGGCGGGGAGGGCACAGGGCGAGGTTCGGCGGTGCCTTGGTGCCTGTGCCTTCTGCATCCCCGCGCCGCCAGGCTACTTCTCCAGCACATCGTTAATGTCGATGAGGTGGATGTTCTCCTCGGGGATCTGCAGGGCGAAGGCTTGAATGATCTTGTCCTCCTCCAGGATCTCCTGCGGCTTCTCGCCCGGGTAACGGATGGGGCTGGGTTCGCCGCCGACCAGCTTTTGCTTGAGCCCCTCGGCGTCCTTGGTGATGAAGATCATCCACATGTCTTCGATCTGCAGGTACTTGCGGATGGTTGCGTCGACTTGCTCCAGGGTCAGCTTGTCCAATTCGGGGCGGATCATCTTCAGGTGCCCCGCGTCGGCGATGCCGTAAAAGGCGTCGTCCATGGCGTAGCCCAGCCGGCGGCCGATGGTGGAGCCGTAGTTGACGGTGTAGTTCTTGAGGAAGTCCACTCGGGTGGCGAACTCGTCGGGATCCATGCCGGTGCCGACCAGCCTCTCGACCTCCCGCAGCGCCGCCCGAGTGGCGAAAAGCGAGCGGTCGTGCATGTCGCCGGGCTGAAGCATCGAGATGGGACGGATCCAGATCTGGAAGATCTGCTGGCGCCGGGCTGCATTTTGGGGAGGCATGCTGATGGTGTGACCCATGGGATAGGCTTCGATGTAGGTGTAGTCCCCGTAGTTCATGCCGCGCCGTTCACGGATCACCCGGTAGAGATGACTGGCTGAACTGCGGTGCTCGCCCAGCCAGGAGTTGACCAGCATGGCGGCGTAGAAGTCGTCGTGAGAGCGCAGCAAAGG
The DNA here is from genome assembly GCA_028277865.1 of Acidobacteriota bacterium. GTDB lineage: Bacteria > Acidobacteriota > UBA6911 > RPQK01 > DATIPO01 > JANQFM01. The sequence goes on along the minus strand of JANQFM010001047.1, from coordinate 1,378 downwards.
GATAGGATAGCCCATGCTGATGGCGGTGGCGTTGGTTTCCTTTTCGACGATCAGCGCGTGGCGCCCTTGAATGGGCTGGGGCTGAGGCGCCGCCGGTGCTGGCGCTTCGCCTTCCGGCAACTGGTTGAAATCGTCGCGCACCCGCTGCACGAAGCCTTGTGGATAGCCGCCTCCCAGGCCCACTATGGCGCCGCCCCTCAGATAGTGCTGGGCATAAAAGCTCTTCACGTCGTCCAGGGTGATGGATTCCACCGACTGCACGTAGCCTTCCTCGGGGTGCTCGTAGGGGGTTCCCTTGAAGATCTGGCGGAATAGCAGTTCCTTTCCCAATTCCTCATCGCTGGAAAAGCGCCGCAGTTGCCTGAGGAAGTTGAGCGTCTGGGTTTTGATGCGCGTGAAGTCCTCTTCCTTGAAGGCGGGAGAGAGGATGGCGTTCTTGAAGAGGCTGTAGTAGCCCTCCAGGTTGTCCTTGTGGATGACGCCCCGGAATACCGTCATTTCCTTGTCCACCGACGAGCCGTAGCCGGAGGCCATGGGGTAGAGCTTTTCCAGGATCTGCTCGTAGCTGTCCTGGGTGGTGGAGCTGTTCTCCAGCAAGGAGGCGGTCAGGGAGGCCAGCCCTTGCTTGCCTGCCGGGTCATTCTGTGAGCCGACTTTGAACCAGATGTTGAAGGCCACAAAGGGAGAGCCTTCTTCATAGAGGGTCACAGTTCCTTCGATTGCTTCTTCAGTCGGCGGCTGCTGGCAAGCCGCCAGCAGCAGGGCGGCGCCGGCCACGATGGCGAATTTGACGATGATGTTCATTTCCCCCCCTTCGCAAAGAGCGTCACAGTGGTGCGCCCTTCCTCTACCAGGAATTTCCGGGCGGCGGCTTGGATATCCTCGGCCGTAATCGAGTCCAGAGTCTTGTAGTAGTCTTCAATGGGCTCGATCCGACCGGTGTTCGTGACTACTTCCAAAAGCGCAAATGCCGTGTTGCGTGCGGTCTCCAGCCCCATCAGGAAGCCGTACTTGACAGCGCTCTTGGTGTCCTCCAGCTTCTTGGCGTCGCACAGCTCCGTGCGGAAGTGCTGGACTGTGCTTTCGATTTCGCCCTGAACCGATTCCAAATCCGCCGGATCGGTGACCATGGCGGCAATCGTCAGCAGCCCGGGGTCGCGGGCCAGGCCGAAGTCGCCGAAGAAGACCTGCACCTTTTGCTCCTGAATGACCAACTTCTTGTAGATGTCCGAATTCTGGCCGAAGCCCACCTGGCCCAGCACTTCGGTGGCGGCGGACATCTTGTCGGTAGCATTCCAGGCCGGGCCTTTGTAGTTGACCGACAGGATGGGAAGGGTTCTACCCGGAAACTCGGCCGAAGCCGTGCGAGGCTCTGTTT
>JANQFM010001044.1 GCA_028277865.1 Acidobacteriota bacterium | reverse complement strand
CACCCAGTCGGAACAGAGTCGGACGGTGTCCGATCAGCGCTGCTCTGAGTTCAAGGGCCTGGACATGGAAGCGGGGCAGTTCGGGGACGAAGCCGACTCGCGCATCACCAGGCAGCAGCGAAGCCAGCTCGTCCAGCTTCCAGTCTTCGCGCCGGGGCGGTCCGGCTACGTCGAAGTAGGCGGATTGGTACAAAACCCACTCCTGGCCCAAGGTGCGGTAATCGCTTGCTGGGTCGTACTCAAAAAGGGCGATCTTGACAGGGCTTCCCGGCCAGGCGAAGGAGATGCTCAGGAACTGCAGGGACGCAATGCAAACGATTGCAGCCAGGGCCGGCCGGGAGTGGTGCCACAGGTAAACCAGCAAGATCGACAGCGGGGCTGCAAGAGGCATGATGTAGCGGGGATCCTTGGCCTGCAGCAAGGTCATCAGCAACAGTCCTGCAAGCAGCCAAACCGCCACCAGCCGGATTTCCTGGGGAGGCTGCGCGGACGATTGGGTGCGGCGCCTGCGGTACCAGCTCAACAGGCCCCAGGCCAGCAAAACCGTCAAAGGCAGGTAGAGGTAGTAGCTGGACAATGCCCTGGGGTAATAGAGCAATCCCAGCAGGCTCGCCACGGCAGGATCGTTTTCGATTGCCGCCGCTTGGGCAGTGGACTGAAAGCGTTCAATCAACGATCGGGCGTTGGGCAGATACCACCAGAAAACCGCCGGCAAAGCCACCAGGGCTGCGTCGATCAAGTTGCGGATGGCCGCTTTGCGCTGCTGGGATACGGCCAAGGCGTAAATCACGGGAGGGGCCAGGAAGATGCAGAAGGTCCACTTGGTCAGCATCCCGGCAGCTGCGCACAATCCGAAGAGCAGCGACCAGCTCTTGACTTGCAGGCAGCGGCTGCGCATGAGGACGAAGACCGCAAGGGCCACCCATCCGGACAAGGGGACGTCCAAGAGGCTTTCGCGACTGGTCCAAGCCACCATGGGGAAGAGCAAAGGCAGCAGTCCTGCGGCATCGGCAAAAGGAGGTTCCATGCAGCGGGCGGCGATCTTGCGGGTAAAGTAGCCCAGCAGGAAAAGTGCCGGCAGGTTTGAGAGCAGAGAAATGAAGGAGGTGTCGCCGAATACCCTGAAAACGACTGCTTCCTGCAAGTAATACAGTGGCGGGTAGTAGTCCGAAAGAGAAGCGAACCTGCCGATCAGCTCTCCCTGCTGCCAGGCCTGCAGCGCCTCCAGCCCGCGTAGCTGATGGTGAGCCATGTCCCAGGGCGGAGGTGCGGTGTTGAGGATCGTCCAAATCAAATGAACCAGGACAATCCCCAGGAATCCCGCCCACCAGAGCAGCCGCCCCTTGCCGTCATACGCCACGGTCGCCATCTTAGCAGCACAGAAAGAGCCCGGATTCACGTTGCGTGAACCGATTCCTGAGTCTTGCCTCCCCTCTTCAGCGTCTTGTGCTGGCATGGGAATCAAGACAGTCGCCCAATCCCGCACCACCATGACCGAGGTGGTGCTGCCCAACGACACCAACACGCTTGGAAACGTCTTGGGCGGCAAGGTGATGCACCTGATGGAC
>JANQFM010000161.1 GCA_028277865.1 Acidobacteriota bacterium | reverse complement strand
CGGCACAGCCCCGAGCAGAAGCATCCCGACATCATTCCCGGAGACATGCCCGGCCTGCAGGTTTTTTCGCTGGACGGGCACGAAATCCGAGTCGAGTTCGCCCTCGACATCTTCCGGAGGCTGGGTTCCTATAAGAAATTGCGGCGCGCTTACGCCGAAGATGATCGCTTCTTCGAGGAATACGGCCACCTCTTTTTCAATCACAAGGCGCGCAAACGCAAACCGGGATTCTCCGGATGGCTGGAAAAGAAGCTCTACAAGAAGAGGCGCAAGCTTCCTGCCAGGCGAGGCTACCTGCTTTGCACGATCGTGCGCAGGATCGTCTCAAGCCATCCTGAAGCCAAGGTCTACGGAAATGTGATTGAACTGGCCGGATTCGGTCGGCTGACCCTGGGCGAGATGATCATTGACCGGGACACGCGCCGACTGGCCCTGATGCGCTTCCAACTGGATCCCGGCATAGGGACCAACGGTGAACCCCGGCTCGAGGCCCAGCTCCTGTCGGACGATGTATCGGTGCTGGCGGCTTCCGACAGTGAAGGTACCCGAGGAGAGGGCGAGGTCGGCTGCGTGGGCACCAACGGGCACTGCTATCCCTGCTAGAAGCATCAGCGAGCCATAGCCTCAGACCCAGGCTCTCTTCTCTGTGCACTCTGTGCCTCGGTGGCTTCCCGTCTCCGGTCTGAGGCGCTGGCTCGCTATCGCTAGGCCGCTAGATTTTCAGGGTTATTCACGATTGGGTCAAATTTGGCTGCGAGGGGTCCGGCGGCGGTCAGGGGTTCCGGGTTCCAGGCTCCAGGTTCCGGATACCAGAGTCCGAATCCCGAAAACCCGGAACCCGGAACCTGGAACCCGAAATCCTTCTGCGGTCGGTCTGAGGCGTTGCCTCGCTAGACTCTTCAACTGCCAACTGCCAACTGCCAACTGCCAACTTGACCGCTCATCGATATTGAATGCAGTGTCATCGACTGCTAGACTCCGTAAAGATTCTTGAGAATCGACGGAGTCTTCATGCCTCTATACTGCTACGGGAAGACGTTTGCTTTCTCAGGCTGGCCAGTCGCAATTCGCCTCCTGCTGATTTTGACGGCCAGCCTGTCATCCGCCTGCAATTCGGGTCCCGATCCGGTTTCTTCCCCCCGCCAGCTTTATGATTCCGTCCACTGCCGGGTGGGCAACGGGGATCTTGCCTTGGCGCTGGAAGGGGCTCTGCAGGGGAAGGCGGGCTGGCAGGGTCATCCGGATTCGGACTGGTACTGGCGTTTTCACCTGCTGCAAGCCGAAGTGGAGTTTCACAAGGGCGATAATAAGGCAGCCTTAGAGCTGCTGGAGCAGGAGCTTCCCTCAGGGGCCGCCTTTGCCGGGCTGAGGGCGCGCCGCAAGATGCTTCAGGCCGACATGTCTTCCCGGCTCCAGCAACTCGACAAGGCCGGTCATTTGCTCGATGAGGCCCAAGAATTGGCTTGGCAGGCTGAAATCGCCGACCTGGATTTGCCTATCCTGCTGCGCGAAAGCCTCTTGCTGCGGCGTCAAAGAAAAAGCCGCGAGTCGGAGCAGCTGATGCGCCAAGTCCTGGAAAAGGCGCTGAAGCAGGGTGATCTTTACCATCAGGCTCTGGCGCTGTTCAACCTGGGATACCTCAGGCTGGGAATCCGCGACCACGAGTCGATTGCGTTCAACAAGTCTTTTCTGGAGCTGATTGCCGGCCAGCCATGCTTCAACCGCATCCGCACCCTGGCCAGGGACAACCTGGCATCCAGCTACGGGCGATTGGGCCTATACCAGGAAGGCCGGGAAATCAGCCGGCAGGCCATTGAGCAGCTCAGGGAAATGGGAGACCGCCACAACCTGAAGATGGCATACGGCCAGCTGGGGAACCTCGTCTACGCCGAAGGCCGTTACGACGAAGCCAGGGATGCCTACCAGGAGGCGCTGGGTGAGGCCGAGGCCTTGCAGGATCACCATGATGCAGCACTGTGGGCCGGCAACATGACCACAGCATTGATCGCCTTGGCGGACTGGAAGGCTGCTCAGCAGGCAAACAGACGTACCCGCCGCCACCTGGATGCCCTGGCAGCCCGTTCGGGGCAGGCGTCGCCCGCACCCTGGAACACCGCCAAAACACTGCTCGATGAGGCCCGCATCGCCAAAGGGCTCGAGGACGACGGAGTCGCTGAACGAGCCTTCATCAATGTTCTCAAGGTGCCCTCGGTGCCGGACTTGCACTTGCAAGCTCATGCAGGGCTGGGCAGGATCTTTTTGAACAGGCTCGAGAACGGCGCGGCGAATCAGCACTTCGAACAAGCCTTGACAATCATCCGCCAGCAGCGTTCCGAGCTCTTCGGCAGCGCCAGCCAAGGCGACTCCAAGCTGGACAAGATCGTCTTTTTCTCCCGCCTGGCCGGCTTTTACCGCGACTATGCGGATGCTTTGGTCGCCCAGGGCCAGGCAGAGGACGCGCTGCTGCTGGTCGAGTCCAGCCGCGCCCTGATCCTTCAAGAGAGCCTGGGCTTGGAGGATCGATCGCCCTGGGAGGGCGATGTCGGCGCCTTTCGGCAAACCGCCCGTCGGCTCAAGGCCGTCTTCCTCTCCTACTGGCTGGCGCCCGGCCGGTCCTTCCTGTGGGTGGTCACCCCGGACGAGGTCCGCTGCATCCCTTTGCCGGGCTCAGAGAAGATCGCCCAGAGGGTTCGGGCCTTTCAAGAGCTGATCGAACGCAAAGAGCATACTCTGAACTCCCCCTGGGGGGAGCAGCTCTACCAGATGCTGATCGAGCCGGCCGGCCCGTGGATTGAGCCGGCTCAAAGAGCGGTGGTGATTCCTGATGGCGTCCTGCACAGGCTGAACTTCGAAACCCTGCCCTTGCCCGGCCCGACACGCCGTTACTGGCTTGAGGAAATCGAAGTCTCGGTGGCCCCTTCATTGAGGCTGCTCTCCGATCCGGCCGAGCCGTCGGTCGCCTCCGATTCAAGGCTGCTTCTGTTCGGCGCCGCCGAGCCGGCGCCGGGGTTCCCCCGTCTGGAGCATGCCCTGGACGAGGCCGAGCGCATCCGGCGCTCCTTCGCCGACGCCTCCTCGCTCACCGGAGCGGACGCTCAACCTCAGGCCTACCGCCAATCTGAGCCGGGCCGGTATTCAATCATTCACTTTGCCACCCACGCCGAAGCCAACCACATCAGGCCTCTGGACTCGGCGGTGATACTATCCCCTCCCTCGGATGCGCCCGAATCCTTCCGGCTGCACGTCCGGGACATCCTCCGTGTCCCCTTGCAGCAGACCCGCCTGGTCACTCTTTCAGCCTGCGACAGCGCCGGATCGAGGCAATTTGAAGGCGAAGGCCAGGTGGGTCTGGCCTGGGCCTTTCTGCATCAGGGGGCACGCCGGGTCATCGCAGGGCTGTGGAAGGTCAACGACCGCAC
>JANQFM010000986.1 GCA_028277865.1 Acidobacteriota bacterium | reverse complement strand
CTGGAAGCCACAGAGACACCGAGACACAGAGATCAGAGGGCCATTCTGATTCTTCTCTGTGCACTCTGTGCCTCGGTGGCAAAACTTGACTCAAATGTGAAGAAAACGGCAAACCTAGCGGCCTAGTCACGGCCCCTTCCGCCCCCATCAGGTGATGGGATCTGGGCTCTCGGCCTCACACTCTTTCACTGCTCAAGCATTATGGGGATGCAGAAAATGCCTGCCAGATGGGAATCGTGTATAATCCGGCGTCGCTGAAACCTTGTGGGGCGGGGGAGCCAATTGTTTCGCAGAGAGCCGTTTTTGCCTTCCCCTGCACTTGCCATCCCAAATGAATTCGGGCGATCCACACGGAACAGGCGGCAGGAGGGAAATGATGAATTCCAGTTCGATCAACGGCAAATCGGAATCGAAGGTCAATGGTTCAGCTTCCTCAGCCTATGTCAACGGCGCCGACCAAAGTGCGCAGCCTCATCCGGCAGAAACAGGCTCGCAGAGCGGCGGCAAGCTGATCGTGATCACTGCGCCGCTCACCGAAGCCATCGACCACGCCGGCTATTTCATCCAGATGGCCTTGGCCTCGTTGCCGGTCTGGATGGAATTCGTCATCGACAAGAAGTACCCCACCTGGAGGGATGTGGAGTTCCACGAAGACGGATCGGCCGCCTACATGCCGGCCGGGGTCCGCCTGCTGGAGAAATCGCTGGAGCAGGCCTTCGACCGCAATGACATCGCCGCCTGCTACCCCGACGACCTGGACAAGTTCATCGGACCCCGCACCCGTGTGGTGGCTGTTTCGACCCACAATCCCCTGGGCGTGACCTTTGCGGCCGGAGTCTACACTTCGATTTTCGGCTCCTCCAAGATGCCCATCAACTCCTTCTACTCCCGGAAAGCCTTCCAAGAGATCAAGGAAAACCCCTACCGAGACCGGTTCAAGGTGATCGTGGGCGGATCGGGCGGCTGGCAGATCAAGCAGACCGACACTTATGAAGAACTGAGCGTTGACTGCGTGGTGGAGGGCCGCAGCGAGTCGGCGGACACTTTGGAGCTGTTCCGCAAGGCCATCCGCGGGGAGGATCTGCCCCGTGAAATCGACGTCTCGCATCCCACCGACCGCAATGCCATCCTGGCGCCGGACAAGCGCACCACCTTTGGGGTGGTCGAGATGACCACCGGTTGCGGCCGCCGCTGCAACTTCTGCGTCCCCGACCTGAATCCTCAGATCGACGTGCCCAAGGAAACCATCATGTCCGCCGTGCGGGCCAACGTCGAAGGCGGCAACGACCAGATCTCGCTGGCCACCGAAGACATGTTCATCTGGGGGCAAGTGCGAACCGGCACGCCTTTTTTCTTCCCCAACCGCGAAGCGCTGTTGGACCTCTACTCGGATGTGGTCGACACGCCTGGGGTCAGGCACCACGCCTTGAGCCACAGCACCCTGGCGCCTGCAGTGGTCGATCCGGTCCTGATCGAAAAGCTCTCCAAGAAGCTGCTCGACAAAAGCCCCATCAAGATCCCCCGCGTCAGCACCCATCCCGAAGGGCGTGCCTTGGTGTCCTTAATCGGTCTGGAAACCGGTTCGGTGCGCATGGCCAAGAAGGTGATGCCCAGCAAGGGCGTCCCCTTCAAGATCGACTACTGGCCGGATGTCGTTCTGGAGAGTTTGCGCATCTTCAATAAGCACAACTGGTTCCCCATGCTGACCCTGATGGTGGGCAACCCCGGAGAGACCGACGAGGACGTCAAGGCCACCATCGACCTGGTCTATGAAATGGAGCGCCGGGGGCTGTTCGCCTTCCTGGTGCCCTCCATCTTCACTCCCCTGCACGACACCCGCATGGAAAAGCAGATCGGCGTCACTCAGACGCGGGATCTGTCGCCCTTGCAGTGGCAGCTGATCATGAAGTGCTGGAAGAACAACCTGCGCCCCGGCCAGTATAGCTGGTGGGGGCCTACGGCTTGGCGCCTGGGCTCGCTCTTCATGTGGGCCTACAAGCTGCGCCGCAGCAACGGCAAGAATTTCACCTGGCCGCTCTTCATGTTCGCCAGCCTGCTGCCTGAAAAGCTGATGGAGAAGATGGGCAAGATCCACGTCGGAAAGCCCATGAAGACGCTCAACCGCAAGCAACTGCTGGAGACTTTGCGCACCAACTACTGGAAGTACCTGCGCCCCGACACCGGCGACATGCCCGAAGGCTGGACCCCGCCATCACCGCCCCAAAAAGAGGCAGCCCCGGCAGCGGCGGTGCAGTAAGAAAGGGGAACCCACGAAAGCCCGCAAAAGTTGAGCGAAATTCCGCGATGGAAAAATCAGCTTGGCGTTCCCCTAAAAGTCGGCGATCAGTAAGGGTAGTCCGAGGCGCCTCCTGAAGCCTGGTAGGCCATCCATACGGCCAATGCGCAGGGAATGGCCACGGCCAAGGCCCGAAACAGGACGGATTGCCAAGCGGGACGCCCCTTGCCCAAGCGCAGTCCGATCCAGTCGGCCACAG
>JANQFM010000967.1 GCA_028277865.1 Acidobacteriota bacterium | reverse complement strand
TCGGCCAGTTGGTGATTTCGAGGGCACTTGACGCGGGGTCGGCAGGCGCACCGGCCATTCACTTTTCTGTCTTGCGTCAGAAACGAAAGATTCTATTGACGGGGAAGAGTCAATACCATACGCTAAAGAAATTGGTCAAATCAATGGAGCTTCAGAAAGGCGATCCGAATGAAGTCATCACTGAGAATCCTTCTGGTTGTTATGGTCGTCTCGTTAGTCGCTTTGCCTTTGCTGATGGTGGATGGAGCTTTAGGAGGGGGTGCGCCAGAGTGCACAACCCAACAAGGCGATGATTGCGATTGCTTTCAAGGAGGATGCTTCAATGACAGTTGTGATAACGAGTGCGCCGTTACGACTAAAAGCGCGGTGTGCTTCTGCTCTGATATCCCAGAATAGCAGTGAATCATTAACCCAAGCCAGTTGTCGGTGGTTGGACTCGGCCTTTGCCAAAGTGAGCAATTTCAAGTTTAGAGGCGGTGATGAACCGATTTCGATGGGCAGCGATCGTGTGCCTGACCCTGGTCTCGGTCACGCTCAATGTGAGGAATCTCTACCTTAGGGAAAGGATCGAGGAATCCCGTCAAAGCTCACGCATGGCGGTCGGTCGCAAGCTGCAGGAGATTCCGGTTCGCAGGCTCTATGCAAGCGGTATGTTCGACACCGAGTTGTCGATTGAGAGCTTCACTGACGACCGCATGCAGCTATTGTTTGTCCTGTCGCCCAGATGTGGCTTCTGCCGCTCAAACCTGCCTAATTGGGAGCGGATGCAGTCCTTCTTGGCTGGTCGGTCGATCCGGATCTTTGCAATCACCCTCGACGACTCTCCGGGCATCGAATACTATCAAGAAGCTCTTCAGGTACCGATCGCCTGGGCGACCGACAGCCAATCGCGAGAGGCCAATGGTTTCGCGACGACACCGCAAACGGCATTGCTCGACCCAACAGGGGAAGTGATTCAGAACTGGACGGGAGATCTTTCGGCAGTCCTGGAAGACGTCAGGAGGACGTTAAATGAACGGTTGGACTGAGTTGCGAGTCCGCTGCCGCAGCCTGCTGAAACGCCCTTGGCTTTCGGGAATCACAATCGCATCATTCGCCCTAGGGATTTCAGTCGCTTCGTCGGCCTGCGGAGTTTATCGACATTTCGTTGTCCAACCCCTGCCATTCGAATCCCCCCGGAGTTTGGTCGCCATTTCCCGCGTCGGCCTCAGGCCCAGAATCACTCCTGAGGTATTCCTTGACTGGAAGGATCAGCAAGAGGTGTTCCAGCCCTTCGGCTTCCGATATCGCTTCCCCTCTGGGCGAGAGCTCAAGGCAGCTGGTTTAACAACGCGTAATCGGATTCTTCACGTTTCAGCCAACTATTTCCAATTGCTGGGGATCTCTCCTCAGCTAGGCCGGTTCTTTTCGGATGCACTGGGCCGTTCCCCCGGGCGGGAGGTGGTTATTAGCCATTCCCTTTGGGTAACCCGCTTCCAGTCCTCTGCAGATATTCTGGGCGAGACCGCAATGATCACGCAGCAGCCCTATATAATCATCGGTGTCGCTCCGCCAAAGTTTGATTTCTACGACAGCGACGTGGACGCCTGGATTCCGTGGCCCCTGGATCCCGATGACGCCCGGAGCCTTGGCCAAAGGCGCTTGGTGCCTGTTGGACGGCTGCTCCCCGGGGTGGAACGCCGTCAGGCCCAAGCCCATCTTTCGGGATTGCTCCGCACGCCGAGCCCGCCTATGGCTGGTCGGCACGAGGACATCCGTGTACAGACTCTCCAAGACGCCTTGGTGGGCGGCCTTTTCTCGCGGCGACCTATTCGCGGCCAAGTTCTTTCACTGGCCGGCGTGGCACTCCTAGTCCTTCTTGTCAGCGGGGCGAACGCCGTCACGCTGGCTCTGGTCGGCGCCGCCAATCGCCTCACAGAGATGGGAGTGCGAGCAGCATTGGGGGCTGGCTTCTTCCATGTGCCCTGGATCTTCCTGAGCGAGGCGCTGATTTTGGGGGTGCTGGGAGGGGGAGCCGGGGTCGTGATCGGCCATTGGCTGCTCCGGGCACTCGCCGCCCTTGATCCCTTTCTCCTTCCCCGCACGGGAGCGTTGGGGATCGACTTGGAATTACTCAGCTTCAGTGCCGTTTTGTGCCTGGCGATGGCGGCTGCCATCGGAACCGTTCCTTGCCTGGTGTGGAAAGCGAGGTATTTGGTGATTGCCACGAGGGGAAGTTCCTCAATGGATTCGAACAACCTTTCACTGACTGCCAGCGGCCTCCCCTTAAGACGCTTCCTTTCTGCCTCCATCGGCGCCCAAATAGCCATCTCCACCCTGCTGCTGGTCGGAGCCAGTTTGCTGGCGCATGCTTCATTGCGCAGCGTCTTGCTGAAGACCGGGATGGATACCGATGACGTCCTGAAGATCGAGCTTCACTTGCCATCCCAGGATTTCTTCTCGCGCCTGCCGCCCGATCAAGTGCGGGAACGCTATTTTAATCGTCTCTTTCGTCCCGAACTATGGCTGTTCTTCAATAAGCTGGTGGCCGACATCGGAGCGGCACCCGGAGTCGAGTCGGTGGCAGCGACCTCGTTGACGAGCTACGTCGGATTTCGTTTGGATCACCAGCGCGACCTCCTCCCCCATGAGCACGCACTATCGGAGCAGGAGGCCTTCTATCGACCCGTCAACGCAGATTTTTTTTCCGCTCTTGGATTGAATCTGCTCAGGGGCCGTCCTTTCACCTCGATCGATTCCCGCTCCGCCGCGCCTGTCGCGATCGTCGATGAAATCATGGCCGACAGATATTGGCCTGGAGAGAATCCCGTGGGGCGCCATCTCACCCTGCATGAAGGCTTGCCTCCGCATCCTCGCAGGGAGATTGTGGGCGTTGTCAGCTCCGCCTTCCTCAAAAAGACAGAACGCATCGAGCATCCCGACCGGCCCTCCGTCTATTTGCCTTACGATCAGCAGTGGGGCGAAGGGGGCATTCTTGCCAATGTCGAGAAGGTCCGTTTGGATCTCTTCATCCGCACGCGTTCCGCGCCAAAAAGCAAGATCGGCCCGCTACGCACCCTGGTCTCCTCGCTGAATGAAAACGTAGTCATCCTAAACGCGCGAACGCTGGCTGAGAGCTTGGAACTCCCCTTTTTGCCCACTCGCTTCTATCTTTCGGTCTTCGTGACTTTCGCAGTGATCGCAATAATCCTGGCGGCGATCGGAATCTACGGGGCAAATGCCTACTTGTCGCGGATCCGAGCCCAGGAAATGGGTATACGCATGGCCTTGGGAGCCGAGCCGTCACAGCTAATGCAACTGATACTGAAGGATTGGGTCAAAACGATCGCCATCGGGCTCTTGGTGGGACTGGGCGGCTCGTACTTTCTTTCGACCTCACTGTCGAGCCTCCTCTTCGAGGTATCGCCCACGGATCCGCCCACATATCTAGCGGTCGCGTCGTTCCTGATCGCAGTGAGCCTGATTTCGGCCGCGCTGCCGGCTCTTTCGACCCTGAGGCGTGAAGCCCTCGAGGCGCTGCGGTTGCCATAGGCTCTGCTTGAAGGACACGAGATCGAGAAAGGATGATCACGCCAATGAGGCGTCTTCGACAGTATCTGGGCCACGGCGGTTTTCTCGACCTCATCGTGCTGGGCCTGCTATATGCCGTCTATGTCGCTGCTGATGTCGGCCGACAGTTGGAAAGCCAGCTCCAACCGAAACCAACTGTTTCACGCGATATGATCCCCACTCATTTGGGACCGATGGAAACCTGGGATCAGCAGGGGCAAGCCCACCAGATCTGGTTTCGGGACGAGAGGACGCTACTTGCCGTCTTCAACCCAGAGTTTTCCAACTACAAAACTGCCCTTGACATCTGGAATAAGATCGCAGAACAGCGGCCAGATATCACGGTTATCGGCATCGCTACCTCGCAATTGGGGTCTGAAGCCCAACTGGAGCAAGACTTTCAATTCTCAGTCTTTGCGGCCCAATCTATCGAGGAGTTGGTGCGCAATCAGATTCTCGCCCTGCCCATGACTCTGCTGGTCCGCCGGGGGGGCGAGGTTGAAAAGGCTTGGATGGGCGGCTTCACGAAATCGCATTCACAAACCGATTTGGCGACCGTCTTGTCGATCAAACTGGAGCCGATTCCTCCAAGAGAGAATTGAGTTGCCAACGTTGATCATTGCTGAAGCTGCAGCAACAAGCGTCGGCGCTGTTCATCCTCCTCAATGGGGGCGCTCGTCGTGCCCCGGCGATGAAGACACTGCCGGCTGTGCCTCCCAGCTCTGCGGATTGTATTCCCAATCCCTGGACGCGTAGTCCCCCGCCGTCAGGGCCAGCAGGATGGCCAGCCAGAAGAAGCCCGCTGCCACGAAGGCCCAGGTGAGGCGGGTGCTGAATTTGACGTGCATGAACCACAGGATCACCAGTACGGCCTTGAAGCAGGCAATGCCCAGGGCGATGACGTCGTTGAGCGCCCCGAAGTCGATGAAAGCCACCCACCAGGTGACGACCGTCATCACCGTCAAGGCAACGAAAACCAGCAGATAGGTGCGCACCGGCAAGACGTGTTCCGACATATCAGTGCCTTCCGATCAGGTAAAGCAGAGGAAAGAGGAAAATCCAGACGATGTCCACGAAGTGCCAATAGAGGCCGAACAGCTCCACCGGCGAATAGTATTGGCCGGAGAATCGGCCTCGCAAGGCCATGGCCAGGATGACGGTCATGAGCAGGATGCCGATGATCATATGCAGGGCGTGCATCCCCGTCATGACAAAGTAAAATGCGAAGAAGAGAGCAATCTCGTTGGGCGCGCCCTCGGGCGCGACGAAGTAGGCGCCGGGCACCAAGCGGTGCTCCCACTTGTCGCTGTACTCGATGACTTTGACACCCAAGAAGGCCGCCCCCAAGATCATGGTCAGCAACAGGAAGAGGACGATGGCCTTCTGCTTGCCCAGTTGGGCGGAATGGACGGCCATGGCCATGGTCAGGCTGCTGCCGATCAGCACCAGGGTATTGAGGAATCCCAGCCCGATGCTCAGTTCGGCGCTGCCGTCGTGAAAAGCCTGCGGGTAATAGGAGCGGTAGATTGCGTAGCCCAGGAACAATCCCCCGAAGAACATGATTTCGGTGACCAGGAAAGCCCACATCCCCAGCGTGGAGGCCTCTTTTTGCTGCTCCATGTCATCGAAGTGATGAGCCAGATAGGGATGGTGGCCCGCCTGGGCGGCTCCTTGGCTGCTATGGGACACTTTTAGCCTCCTGAGGCGTCAGCCCGGGCTCTTCGACCCCTTCCATGCCGGGGTAATTGTAGGGCGGCTCGGTCACGACGGGGGTTTCGGTGAAGTTTTCAGGCAGGGGCGGCGACTGCGTCTCCCATTCCAGCCCCTTGGCCTTCCAGGGATTGGCTCTCACTTTCTTTCCTTTGAAAAGGGAGACCACGAAGTAGACCATGGGGATGATGTAGCCCGCCCCCAGGATCGATGCGCCCGCCGAAGAAAGCACGTTCAGGACCTGAAACTCTTCGGGATAGACGTGATAGCGGCGCGGCATGCCCAGATAGCCCAGCACGAACTGGGGGAAGAAGGCTAGGTAAAAGCCGATGAAGATCACCAGGGCTGCAAAGCGCGCCCAG
>JANQFM010000942.1 GCA_028277865.1 Acidobacteriota bacterium | reverse complement strand
CGCGCCGGGACGGCTTGACCACCGGCTAATTTCCATGACCCCTTCGGGGTCGGCCCAGCGCCGGGTTACCATATTCGGCGGCCCTAATCGCCGCTGGCTGCGTTGCGCCTCCTCGAACGAACTTCTAAGACACCCCACTAGGGCGACGCCGGGGTCACGCAAGGCTCGTTCCTGGCTTGCCCTGGGATTCCTGGCTTTGGCCTCCGGCTGGGCCTTCGGCCAGTCAGGGGACGCAACGCATAAGCTGGCCGAGGCGCACTTCAGGCAAGCGGCGACGATCGAGACGGTACAATCTGCGGATCCACAGGTGGCCGGACCCGTGAGGGCATTGCAGGCTGAAATGGAATCGCTCGCCAAACAGTGGGAGAGCAGGGCCGGGAAACTGCCCAAGGAGCTTGACTTGTTGTCGGCGATTCCGGGAAAGTGGTTGGCAAGCGCGCAAGGGATGGCTGAGGATCCCGAGGCTCTGATAGCCCGTCTGAATGAAAGCGTCAGCTTCGAGGAACTGCTGGCTCTGGCGGCATCGCGCAACCCCGCGGTTCAGGCAGCCAAGCGGCAGCTGCAGGCAGCTGCTCAGAGCTTGCGCCAGGCTGCCTTCCTGGAGGATTTGCTGGTCCGCTATCGGGCTTTCGTGCGCGAATTGGACACTCGGGTCGGGCCACAGACCCACCGCGAGAAGCTGTCGGCCACCTTCCCTTTTCCCGCCGCCTTGACCCGCAAGGGGCGAATCGCTCAGCAGCGGGTGGAGTTGGCCTGGCTGAGCTACCAAGCGGCGTTGCGTAGCGCTCTCAACCAGATGGCGCGCCACTATTTTGACCTGCAATACGTTTCCAGCGCTTTGACGATCGTGCAGGAAAGCACCGATCTCTTCCAAAGAATGGAAGAGGTGGCCGTTGCCCAACTGCGAGTCGACCGGGCCAGCCAGGCGGACGCCCTCAAGGCTCAGGCAGTGCTGGATGTTTTGCAGGCCGACCTTGAAACGCTTCGCCAGGAGCGACACATCGTCATGTCCCGTGCCAACGCCCTGCTCGACCTGCCCGGCGAAACGGCCTGGGCCGATCCGCCCCAGCTGGATTTGGCCGATCCGCGGGACGATCTGCATGAGTCCATCCGGCTGGCACTGAGGCACAACCAGCAACTGGAGATGGCGCGAAAGCGTCTTGCAATGAGTGAGGCGATGGTCGACTTGGCGCAAGTGTTGATTTTCCCGCTGGCAGCCTCCGGGGCCAGTCGGCTCGACCCTAATCAAGGCAGTGAGGCGGGTCCGGCGCGGCGTCCGGCTGCGGCATTTGGGGCTCGCCCCATGCCGGGACGCCAGTCGGCGGCTTTCGGGCCCAATGCTGCCTACCTTCAGGAATTGCGTCTGCGCGTGCAGGAAATCCGCCAAAGGAAGGAAGCCGTGGAGGCCGAAATCGAGTTGCAGGTCCGTGATGCCCAGTTCCGAACCGACGCAGCCCGGCGCAGGCATCACACCTATCGGCAGCTGGTGGTTCCCAAGCTGCAGCGCGCCTACCAGACGATGCGAGGGCGCTACAACACGGGCCGTGCACCCTTTATCGAGTTCTTGGACGCGGGGCGCAGCTTTCTGGATGCTTCGCTCGAGAACGAACGGGCTCGGCGGGACCACAACCTGGGGCTCATCGATTTCCAGGAGGCGCTGGGAAGGAGTGCGGCGGATTTGGTTTCACGCACAGGCGCAGAGACGCAGAGAGGCAGATGAGGGGAATGAAGGAGGCCACGCGCCGGGCTTGTCCCGGTCGGGCCGTGTTTAGAGACCAGACCGCATAAGAAAAACGATTGCGCCACCACCGAGCTTGTCTCGGTGGAGCGGTGTTTCCCTCTGCCAACGCCGCCTGAGAATCGTTCAAAGAGGCAGATGACGGGGAAAGATTGAGGTAAGGGCATGAGTTTGCAGAAGGTACGGCAGCTAGTGGAGCGACGGCCCTGGCTGTTGCTGGTGGCACTCGGGGCAGCCTTTCTCATTGGGACTCAATTCCGCCTGGGACGCGGCGAAGGGCCGGACGCCGAGGTGCTGGAGGCCGAGCAAGCGCCGCGAGTTTGGACCTGCTCCATGCATCCGCACATTCAACAGCCGGAAGCGGGCCTGTGCCCGATCTGCAACATGGATCTCATCCCCTTGACAGGCGCTGAGGCTGGTGTCGACCAGCTGGAGATGACCGAGGCGGCCCGTCAGCTGGCGCGGATCCGGACACAGCCCGTGCAGCGCCGTTTCGTCATCAATCAACTCCGGCTCAAGGGCAAGGTGGCCTACGACGAAACCCGGATCGAGACCATCACGGCCTGGGTGCCGGGACGCCTGGAGCGACTCTTTGTCGACTACACGGGAATCACGGTCAAGAAAGGGGACCACCTGGCCGAGATGTACAGCCCGGAAGTCTTCGTTGCTGAACGCGAGTTGCAGGAGGCCGTGGAAGCCTGGCAGGAGGCTCAGCAACTGGAAAATCCGCGCGCCCGTCAATCCGCCCTGGAGATCCTGGAGGCGACACGGGACAAGCTGCGCTTGTGGGGCTTGGGCGATACGGTCATCGGCAAGATCGAGAAGGGCCAGCAACCATCCGACCGATTCGAGGTGGATTCCCCGGTGGGCGGCATCGTCATCCAAAAGCTGGTCACCAGCGGTGAGTATGTCAACACAGGCACTCCCCTTTTCAAGATCGCCGACCTGGAGCAAGTGTGGGTGATTCTGGAGGCCTACGAAACCGACCTGCCCTGGTTGCGCTACGGACAGCCTGTCGAGATCCTGGTGCCTTCGCTGCCCGGCGAGACGATTGAGGGGACGGTGGCTTTCATCGGCCCGGTGCTCGATCCCGTCACCCGCACAGTCCGGGTGCGCGTCAATGTGCCCAACCCCGAACTCAAGCTCAAGCCCGGAACCTTCGTCACGGGGATCGTCCAGTCCCGGCTGGCCCGCAGCGGACGCGTCATGGAGCCGACTTTGGCGGGCAAGTGGATCTCCCCCATGCATCCCGAGATTATCAAGGAAAGGCCTGGGCAATGCGACATCTGCGGGATGGCCCTGGTACCGGCCGAAACACTGGGCTACACGGCCGACGACTTGTCCTTGGCACCGCTGGTCATCCCGGCCTCAGCGGTGCTTTTCACCGGCAAACGGTCGATTGTCTACGTGGAAATGCCCGATAGCCGTCAGCCGACCTATGAGGGGCGGCAGGTCGATCTGGGGCCTCGTGCGGAGGATTCTTACATCGTCCTGTCGGGGCTTCGAGAGGGCGAACGGGTTGTGAGCAACGGCGC
>JANQFM010000937.1 GCA_028277865.1 Acidobacteriota bacterium | reverse complement strand
GGGAGCGAGTCATAGCCGGGACTATGGCGAGCGAGCCAGGTGCCCGCGGCGCGGATTCAGGGGCGGCCGAATGCCAGCGTATTTACGGAAGGCAGTACTTAGGAACGCATCTGGAAACCGGAGCATTCTCCCTTCAGAGGCCGGCTGTTCCAGAACACAGGAAGATGGAGAAGGTCTCCGAGCGTACCGGAGTTGCTGCTGAACAAATCGTTTCGCTATACTTCGGCCCGTTTTTGACGCCCTGGCGAGCAAGTGAAATGGCACGAGAACCGAAAAGACGCGGAAGGCAGCGGATTCATCCCATCGTCCCCAATATCCAGGCCCGCAATTTGATCAAGAGCTACCGGGGCCGCAAGGTCGTCAACAACGTCAACCTGGGCATATCCTGCGGCGAGGTGGTGGGGCTGCTGGGTCCCAACGGCGCCGGCAAGACCACTACTTTCTACATGATGGTGGGCCTGACCCGCCCCACGAGCGGCCAGGTGTTCCTCAATGAGGAAGACGTCACCCGACTGCCCATGTATTTGCGGGCCCGCAAGGGAATCAGCTACCTGCCCCAGGAACCCTCTGTTTTTCGCCGGCTTTCTGTCGAGGACAATCTTTACGCCATCGCCGAGACCATGGAATCCCATCCGGTTGCCGCCGACCAAGTTGTATCGGAGTTGCTCGAGGAGTTGGGCATCGCCGAACTGCGCCGACGTCCTGCCTACACCCTGTCGGGCGGAGAGCGCCGACGGCTTGAGATTGCCCGCTCCCTGGTCATTCGGCCCTCCTTCATCCTGCTCGACGAGCCATTTGCAGGGATCGACCCTCTGGCCGTCCTCGACATCCAAAAAATCATCGTCCAGCTCAAGCAGAGAAACATCGGAGTCCTGATCACCGACCACAACGTGCGCGAGACGCTCAAGATCACCGACCGGGCCTACATCATCAAGGAAGGACGGATTTTCAGGGACGGCACCCCCGACCTTCTCTCCACTGATCTAGAGGTCAGGAAGGTTTACCTCGGCGAGCACTTTCGACTATACTAGGCACTGCCCAAGGCCTTGTGATCCAAGTCATTAGCGGGTTGCAGCCTGGCAGGGGGCGTATCTTGAGTCTGCAGCCCGGGAAGGGCCGGCCCCTCCCGGCAGAGGGTTTGAGGGCACTAGGACCAAACCCTTCAGCTTGCACCGATGCAAGCTCTCATCTTCACCCGGAGCGCTCGAAGAACCGATGGCTCGAAGAGTACAGCTGAGACCCACCCTCAGTGTCGGCCTCTCGCAGCGGCTGGCCATGACGCCTTCCCTGCTGCAGAAGATCGAATTGCTGACCCTCAGCCGACTCGAGCTGTCGGAAATGCTGCAGCAGGAGCTGACCGAGAATCCGGTCCTCGAGGAGCAGGCGCCCGAGTTGGAGGCGCCCGACAAGGAAGCCGACAAGGCCGAGGAAAAGGCGGCCGACCAACCGGATGACGACTTCGACTACGACTACTTTTTCGGCGAATACCTGAACAGTACGCCCCGCAACCAGGAATGGGAGGCCGATGACGACCGGCCTTCATTTGACCTCTTCCTGGCAGCCTCGTCCTCGCTCATCGATCACCTCAACTGGCAAATCAACCTTTCTGAAATCGATGAGGAGATCCATGACATTGCCTACTTCATCGTAGGCAACATCGACGAGGACGGCTACCTGACCATGTCGGCCGAGGAGATTGCCGAGGAAATCGACGAGTCCCTGGAAAAGGTCGAAGAAGCGCTGCAGCTGATCCAGTCGCTGGACCCTGTCGGGGTGGGCGCACGCGACCTGAAGGAGTGCCTGCTGCTGCAGATCCGGGCGGCCGGGCTGGAAAGCCCGTTGGTGAAGGAGCTGGTCCAAGACTACCTGGAAATGGCTCAGGCCAAGAAGTACAAGGAGATGGCCCGTCTATTGGATTGCGAGGTGGAGGAGGTGACCGAGGCCCTGGAAATGCTGCGGCGATTCTCTCCCCGCCCGGGCCAGAAGTACAGCAACCAAAGGCCCCAGTACATCCAGCCGGATGTCCACATAGCCAAGGTCAACGGGAAGTACCAGATCAGCATGAACGA
The DNA here is from genome assembly GCA_028277865.1 of Acidobacteriota bacterium. GTDB lineage: Bacteria > Acidobacteriota > UBA6911 > RPQK01 > DATIPO01 > JANQFM01. The sequence goes on along the minus strand of JANQFM010000937.1, from coordinate 6,661 downwards.
CGACGGGATGCCCAAGCTGAGCCTCAACCGGGCCTACCGCAGGCTGCTCAAGGACGCCAGCGCGTCCAAGGAAACCAAGAGCTTCATCAAGGAGAAGGTCCGCTCAGCCCTGGAGCTGCTCAAGAGCGTCGACCAGCGCGAGCAGACCATTTATCGGGTCTGCAAGGCGATCGTCCGAAGGCAGGAAGGCTTTTTGGACAAAGGGCTGATGTCGCTCAAGCCGATGCTGATCAAGGATGTGGCCGAGGAACTGGGCGTGCATTCTTCGACCATCAGCCGGGTGGTGGCCAACAAGTATGCCTTTACTCCTCAAGGCATCATCGAGCTGCGGCGCTTTTTCACGGTGGGGATCGAAAGCAGCTATGGCGACAATATTTCCATCGTCCAGGTCAAGGAGAACATCCGCAAGCTCATCGAAAGCGAGCCGTCCAAGAAACCCTATTCGGACCAGCAGATCACGGAATTCTTAAACCGGGATGGAATTCAGATTACGCGCCGGACCGTCGCCAAGTACCGCGACCAGATGAACATCCCCGGTTCACGCGAACGCAAGCGCTCGGCCTGAACCCGGCAAGTCCATCTCGAATTCAAGCCCGCGGGAGTTTCGCGCCAAGACGCAAAGAACGCAATGTCAGGGCACAAGGGAGGATCGGCGCACTTTGCGTCTTAGCCCATAACCTGGTCGCCTTTCAACAGGGCCGAAATGAGCAAATCCCTGGTGGGTGCGCTGCTGGTGACTCACGGCCATCTGGGCCGCGAGTTGGTCAGCATCGCCGAAATGATCGTGGGGGAGTTCAACCATTTGGGAGCCGTCAGCATCGGCTGGCATGACGACATCGAGGAATCCAGCCAGGCTTTGGCTCAAGCCTTGAAGAGCATCGACCAGGGCAAAGGCGTGATTATCCTGACCGACATGTTCGGAGGAACGCCTTCCAACATATCGATTCCCTTCCTGGAAGAGGGACGGGTGGAAATCGTCACCGGAGTGAACTTGCCCATGGTCATCAAACTGGCCAGCCAGAACGGCGATGAAAGCTTGCAGGAGCTGGTGCGCGCGGTCCAGGAACAGGGCCAGCGCCACATCTGTATTGCGGGCGAGATCTTGGAGCAGCATTAGAAGTTGTCAGGAAATGAACTCCGGACAGCAGTACTGAGTAAGGGCCGTGTCCTGGGAGGCTTCGCGATGGTCCGTCGGACAGTGCGGATTCGCAATGAACTGGGACTGCATGCCCGGGCTGCTGCCCGACTGGTCCGGCTGGCCGGACGCTTTCAATCGGAGATCCGTCTTTCCACCGGACCCAACCGGCCCGAAGCGGACGGCAAGAGCATCCTGAGCTTGGTCCTGCTGGCTGCCGGCGCGGGCACCGACGTGACCGTTTCGGCCCGGGGCGAAGACGAACGGGAGGCAGTCCAAGCACTGGTGAAGTTGGTCGAAGACCGGTTTGATGAGAAGCGATGAGAAACGTCGACCCAGCAAGTCTGTCCCATCCGAAGGCGCTGCGCGGGAGAGGACTGTCTCCCGGCAAAGCCATCGGGACCGCCTACCGGGTGGCCCCTCTTCGAGGAGGCTTTTTCCCGCTTCACATCCGGCCCGAGGATGCCGCTGAGGAATTGAAGCGGCTCAAGACGGCCCTGGGCGTCTCGCTGCGTCAGCTTCATGAAGTCCGCGACCGACTGGAATCGCAGGTGGGCCGCGAACAATCCTGCATCGTGGACGCCCACTTGCTGATCCTGGAAGACCAGCACTTTCTGAAGGGCATCGAAAAACGCATCCTCGGCTCTTCGGAAAGCGCCGAACAAGCCACACGCGCAACGGTGGAGAGCTGGCTGAGGCTTTACCGCTCCTTGCAGGATCCCTTTTTCCGGGAACGGGGCAGCGACCTGGAAGAAGTGGCCGAACGTCTCATCGCCAACCTGGGGCGGCTTCAGCCCAGCAAACCCCAAAATCTGCCCCGAGATCTGGTGCTGTTCGCCGACCGCATCAGCCTGCTGGCACTGGCCGAGTTCAGCCTGGACCGTGTGCGGGGACTGCTGCTGAACCAGGGCGGGCGCCATTCGCACGTCAACATCATCGCCCGTTCCTGCCAGATTCCCGTCGTGGCCGGAATCGAACGGGTAACCGAACGGGTCCACAGCGGAGACGTGGTGCTGGTGGACGGCGACCAAGGCCTGGCACAGGTCCGCCCCAGCCTGAAGGATCAGGAAGAATTCTCCATCCAGGTGCGCCAACAACGTCAACGATCGCGTCAGGAGAGCGACCGTGCTGCCTGCAGGACCCTGGACGGTCATCGCATTCATATCCTGGCCAACACGGAAGTGGGCAGCGAAGTCGGTCTGGGCCTGCAGATGGGCGGCGAAGGCATCGGCCTGTTCCGATCCGAGTCCATTTACCTGGAGAACCGGAAAGCGCCCGCCGGGGAAGAGCGCCAGTATGGCGTTTACCGAAAACTGGCCCAGATGGCGGGGGAGCGGAAAGCCATCATCCGCACCCTGGACATCGGCGATGAGGACCACCCTTACTTCTCCAAGCTGGCGGGGATGGCCCCTCCGGTCCTGGGGCTGCGCGGCATTCGCATGAGCCTGCGCTACCCGGAGATCTTCCGGACCCAGATCCGGGCCATCCTGCGCGCCCGGCAGCACGGCAACCTGGACATCGCCTTGCCCATGGTCTCCGGCCTGCAAGAGGTCCGACAGGCACGCCGACTCATCGAGGAAGTCCAAGCCCAATTGGGGGCGCCGCCCGAAGGGAAGCCGGTCGAAGTCGGAATCATGCTGGAGGTGCCGGCCGCCCTCCTCATCCTGCCGGCCCTTCTTGAGGAAAGTGACTTCGTGCTGGTCGGCTCCAATGACCTGGTCCAGTTCACCTTGGCCGTGGGCCGCATCGACGAAGAGGCCTCCGACCTGTACAATCCCTTGCATCCCTCCATCCTCCGCTCTCTTGTACAGATCGCCGACGCCTGCAATCAGGCTTCAAAGCCAGCCATCGTTTGCGGCGAGATCGCCTCCCATGCCGATTTTGCCTCTCTCTTGGTGGGCATGGGATTCCGGTCCCTGTCGATGAGCCCTTTCGCCATCCCGGTCATCAAGCGCCACCTGCGCCGCCTGCGCTTGGATACCCTCCGCAAAGCCGCCGATTATCTGACCAGCCTGTCCGCCATCGAAGAAATCGAAACAGCTTTTCGAGACCACTTCGATCCCGCTGGTTCACCCCTCAGAAGCGCTTCCTAGTCCAAAGAAAAGAAAAGAAAAGAAGGGAGCCGATTTCCGGCGGTCTTCTGCTTCCGCCGGCCACAAGCCCGGAATAACGGCTGAGGGCTTCTTCTTTTCTTAGAGTTGGGTTATCCTCGGGTGCCTCAAGCCGTATTGCTGCACTGCGGGGATTTCGCTGCTATGACTTACGCCAACCAACTGACGATTCTCCGCATGGCCTTTGTACCCGTTTTTCTCATTTTGGTGGCCTACGGCTACCCTCGGGCATGCTTGGCAGTGTTCGTTGCGGCGGGCTTGACCGACCTGCTGGACGGCTTTATCGCCCGCACCTTCAGCCAAAACTCCACCTTGGGGGAACTGCTCGACCCCATCGCCGACAAGCTTTTGCTTGTCAGCAGCTTCATCGCCCTGACCGTCCAAAAGGAAGTCTTCGATCTGCGCATCCCCCTGTGGCTGACCATTACCGCCATCAGCCGGGACGTTCTGCTCCTGTCAGGCGGCCTGGCCATTCGGCTCACACTGGGAAAGCACCGCTTCCCCCCCTCCATGATCGGCAAAGTGACCACGGTCTTGCAGCTTTTGACCGTTTTCACCGTCCTCTTGAGCAGCCTGGTAACGGGCCTGCAAGGATTTTTCGATCTGGTCGTCATCGCAGCCCTGGCCGGCACCATCACATCCGGCCTGCAATATGCAGCCCGCGGAATCCGGATCATTTCGGGAACCGGGAAAGCGTAAGGGGCGGTCCAAGGTCCAAGGTCCAAGGTCCAAGGTCACACAGAAGGAGATCAGGAAAAAGGGAAACCAATGCCCGGCAAAATGAGCACTCTACAGACTTTGGACTTTGGACTTTGGACCTTGGACTTTGGACCGTCCCCTCCTACCGTCCCCTCCTGCCCCGTAGACTTCGAGCCCGATTTTTGGTAAGCCTATGTCTGTGAAGGAATGGAAAGGAAGTTGTTGCGCAAGCGGCTTGAAGGTGGGGATTGTGGTGAGCCGCTTCAACGAAACGATCACTGAACGCCTTCTGGAAGGGGCTTTGCAGGCTCTGCGCCGCTGCGGGGTGAAGGAAGAGGACTTGACCGTCGTTCGGGTGCCGGGCGCCTTCGAAGTGCCTTTGGCGGCCGAAAAGCTGGCTCGGAGCGGCAAAAAGGATGCCCTGGTGTGCCTGAGTGCCGTCATCCGCGGTGAAACCCCGCATTTCGACTACATCTGCTCGCACACGACACGGGGCATCGGCGAAGTCTCGCTGCGCTGCAAGATTCCGGTCGGCTATGGCATCCTGACTGCTGACACGGTCGAGCAAGCGGCAAACCGCGCCGGACTCAAGTATGGCAACAAGGGCGAAGAAGCCGCCCTGACAGCCATCGAGATGGCCAATCTGATGCGGGAGATGGAAAGGGAAAGGCTGTAGGCATCCGATTGTCGGGCCATCAGCCGAGGCCTGACGGCAATCTGAAGCGCAATGAGTTATTGGTAACCATCTCCCGCCAACAAGTTGCCATCAGGCTCTCCCCAGCTCCAACCTGCAGCCTAAACAATGTCCAGTCGACGAAAATCCCGCGAGTCCGCCCTGCAGATGCTCTTTCAGAGCGAGGTGAACCAATACCCTCATCAGGTCATCTCGGAAATCTACTGGCAGCTTTATCCGGACAGTGGAGAGAATCGCAACTTCGCCCAGTTCCTGCTGACGCGCTGCCTTCAGAATCTGGACCAGGTCGATTCCTGGATCCGGCGGCATGCCGAGCACTGGCGGCTGGAGCGCATGGCTCAGGTGGACCGGAACGTGCTGCGGCTGGCAGTCACCGAGCTGCTCTTTGCCGACACGCCCGAGGCGGTGGTGATCGACGAAGCCATCGAAATCGCCCGCCGCTTCAGCACGGAAGATTCGGCGGAATTCGTCAACGGCATCCTCGACTCGGTGGTGCGCGAGATGCAATCCGCCGAAGCAGCACAGCCGAAATGAGGGAAATTGGCAGTTGGCAGTTGGCAGTTGGCAGCGAGAGAGTCTGGTCCAAAGTCCAAAGTCCAAAGTCCAAGGTCAAGCAAGAGGAGGCAGGAGTCAGGGATCCGGAATCCAAAGAATCCGCTCCTCTTCCCCTCTTGCGTCTCCGCGCCTCTGCGTGACCTGGGTCCAAACTCTGCAGAGTGTACAATCTCTCTGATACCTGACGGTCTTTGCCAACCAGACGTCGGGTTTCTTTCCCGAGCTGATAACTGACAACTGACAACTGATGAAATTCCAGCTTTTCGTTGCAATGCGCTATCTGCGCTCCCGAGGCAAGCGGGGCGTGATTTCGGTGGCGACCCTGGTCTCGCTGGCGGGCGTCACTGCCGGAGTGATGGCCCTGCACGTCGCCCTGGCTCTGAATGAAGGCATTCAGCAGGAGTTTCTGACCCGCATATTGGGCGCCACCTCCCACATCAGCATCCGCAGCCTGACCAGCGCGGTGATCCAAGATTACTCCGGGCTGGCCGCCCAGCTGCTCAACCAGCCCCAAGTGGTTACCGCCTCTCCGGCCGTTTCGGGCTGGGCGATGCTGGAAGGCAGCTTGCGCGAGCAGCCGGCAATCATCAAGGGAGTCGATCTGGCCAACCGACAGGAGTACTCGGCAGTCCTGCAGGGAGTCCGGGAGGGCAGCCTGGATAACTTCCACGGCCTTCATCCTCCTGCGATCGCCTTGGGCAGGGAGCTGGCCTCCGTTTTGGGCGTCCAGGTGGGCGACAAGCTGCTGGCATTGGGAAGGCGCGGCGATATTTCGCCCCTGGGACGCATTCCGCGCTATCGCTACTTCCAAGTGGCCGCCATCTATGAGACCGGGCTATGGGACTACGACTACACCTTGGCCTTGGTCTCCATACCTGCGGCGCAGCAGTTTTTCGGCTATGCAGGGGACCAGGCTTCGCTGCTGGAGATCCGCCTGGCCGATCTGCACGCCGCCGAGCGGGTGGCCGAGGACGTGCGACGACAGGTCGGAGCGTCCTATCAGGTCCAGACCTGGATCGAACTCAACCGCCCCCTTTTTTCGGCGCTCCAACTGGAAAAACTGGCCCTTTTCATCGCCATCAGCCTGATTGTCCTGGTCGCCTCATTGAACATCGTCAGCACCTTGACCCTGATGGTCACCGAGAAGGGGCGCGACATCGCCATCATCAACGCCATGGGCGGTTCAGCAGGCACCATCAACGGGATATTCATCCTGCAGGGATTGGTTATCGGACTGGCGGGGACGATCCTGGGCACAGTCATCGGCACCGGTGCCGCCCTGTACCTGGACGCTTCCCGCCTGATCGCCCTCGACCCCCAAGTCTATCAGATCTCCTACGTCCCATTCCGGGTCCGCGGCGGGGACCTGGCGCTGATCTCCGGCCTGGCGATCCTGATCAGCTTCTTGGCCACCCTCTATCCGGCCCGGGCCGCCGCCCGCCTGGATCCGGTGGTGGCTCTGAGAAA
>JANQFM010000882.1 GCA_028277865.1 Acidobacteriota bacterium | reverse complement strand
TGCGTCACCCTGATCCACCTGCTGACCCACTATTCCGGACTGCGCCCCGACATCGACTGGAACGAGTACTGGTCCGGCTATGACACGGCTATTCGGACTGGCCTGGCCGAAAAGCTGAGATCGACGCCCGGAGAGCGCTTCGTCTACAGCGATATCGGGTATTTCCTGTTGGGAGAGATCGTCCGCCGGGTGGGCGGCATGACGCTGGATGAGTTCAGCCAGCAGCGCATCTTTTCGCCCCTGGGGATGCAGGACACCGGATTCCGCCCTTCATCCGACCTGCTGCCCCGCATCGCCCCCACCGAGGCCCGTGCTCATCACGACCCGGCAGCGCCCGCAAACCGTCAGGAGCCGATGATGCGGGGGCGCGTCCACGACCCCACCACAGACCGCATGGGCGGCATCTCCGGCCACGCCGGACTCTTTTCGACCGTCGATGACACGGCCCGCTTCGCCCGCATGATCCTCAACGGCGGGGAACTCGATGGCGTTCGCATCCTGTCGCCGCTCTCCATACGGGCCATGACCATTCCCCAATCGCCCCCCGGCAAGCCTTCACAGCGCGGGTTGGGATTCGACATCGGCAGCCCCTACAGCACGGTGCGCGGAGACCTTTTCCCGCTCGGATCTTTCGGCCATACGGGATTTACAGGGACTTCGCTTTGGATCGATCCCGCGACGCAGACATTTGTTATTCTTTTCACCAGTCGGCTCCACCCGGACGGCAAAGGCAACGTGGTGTCGTTGCGAAAGAAGGTGGCCTCAGTGGTGGCGGCCTCTTTGCAGGGAATCTCCCCCTGGGAGCCCCTGAAGCGCTGAATTCCGATGCTTCAACGTTGCCCTTTCTGCAGAGCCCGCCTCTGGACGGACCCCTGGTTCAGCCGGGGCCGACAGCATTGCCCCCGCTGCGGCAACGAATTCACCCCCACCGTCCACTGGGCCTACTTCCGTGTGCTGGTTTTGCTGATCGTGGTCCTGCTGCTGGCCATCTTGGTCTTTCTGCCGCCGCGCTTCACTCTTTTGGTGCTCTTCATTATCGGGCTGGGAATCGCCCTGTGGTTTTTTCCCCGCCTGGTCAGCCTGCAGCCCCTCATCCGCGACACCGCAAACGGCGTCCCGGCCGCCGAAGGACCCAATGACCCGGAATGGGACGACTGGGATGAAAAGCTGGAGGCAAAGCTGGAAGAGCTGGCCGAGCAGTCCCGCTTCCGCAATCTGATCCTGCTGGTGCTGCTGCTGGCCGTCATACTGGTGGTGGTGGCCGGCCTGCAGTCCTGGTTTTCCTGACGATGCCACAGAGACACAGAGAACACAGAGAAAGTAAGTCCCTTTCGTCTGGACTTTGTGTCCTCAGTGCCTCCGTGGCTGTCTGAGCAGGTCGAGGATCGGTCGGTTGGCGGCTGGGAAGGTGTAGCTTCCAAGATTGGGCAGCTCAACCCAAAGGCCATTGTCAGGCATCTCAGGGACTTCAGGGCCATTCAGGCGGCAGAGAAAAAAATGAAGGCGAAGCAGGCGTTCAGGATAGCTGTGATCCAGGGTTTGAAGCGGCTCAGGCAATCGGGCGGGCAAATCGATTCCAGTCTCTTCGCGGACTTCGCGCATTACGGCTTGGAGGGGAGTCTCGCCTTGATGGATCTTGCCGCCTGGAAACTCCCAGAATCCGTCCAGGTGGCCGGTCCCCCGGCGCTCTTGAATCCAAACGCGGCCTTGATTCAAGAGCACTGCCACCGCCACTTCCTTCCTCTGCGCTCCTGTCACTCCTCTGCCTCTCTCTGCGGCTCTGCGACTCTGCGTGAAACCCCGTAATCGGGCAGCACGAAGACCCGCTTGGCCAAGTCCGAGGAGAGCCGTTCCTGCTCGTAAAGCTCCTCCAGGATTCCCCCTTTCCACTGCATCAGGTCGGGGTTGCGGGCCTCGAACTCCTCCCAGCTCAGGCCGGGCTCTTGCCGCAGGCGTTCGTTGATCAGGAACAGGTAGGCCCAAGTGACGGTCTCGTGATAGAGGTCGGGCTTGCCGTTGAGGCGGGCGAAACGCTGCAGGGCGCTGGGAAAGCGCTCCAACGCCTCAAGAGGCGAGAAGATCCGCAGATAGATCCAGGCCATGCGGACGTGCTGGCGATGATGAAATTCCTCGGCAGGAATCGTGCCCGCTTCGAGAGCCTGAAAGTCACTGGCCTCCAAAGGGGTCAGGCACGCCTCGCCGGGTATGACGGCCAGTCGCCGGCCCTCCGCCAGGGTTTCGCTGCTCATTGGCCAACCTCCTTGAGTCGGTGACTGTCCGAAGCAGTCAGGTCGAGTTTGTAAAGCCGTTTCAGATCTGCGACGACCCCCAGGGACTCTTCCTGAAAAGCGCACTTCCCTTCAAAGGCGTGCAGGACGATGCCCTCCAGCAAATCACCCATGGTCATGTCGTGGTATTCGGCCAGCCCCTTGAGCACCTTGACCAGGCGCTTTTCGAGCCGGACTCCTGTTTGAACTCGTTCCACTAGTTGTGACATAGGTAATAATGTACCAATGTACCTTGATCCTGTCAAGTTCAACTTTCGAGCTCACTGGCATTTGCCTCACAACAGACGCACTGGGAGTTTCGCGCCAAGAACGCAAAGCCGCAAAGTCCGAGAACGGGAGAACTCTCTGCCTTTGCGGACTTTGCGGCTTTGCGTGAGACTCTCTTTGGTCGCCGGGGCTCAGCGGTCCACAGCCAGATTGTTGGTCACTGAAAAGACACCCGAGACCTGCTTGGCCAGCATCCCGGCCCAGATTTTGTCCGACTTGCGGGCTACCGCCCCCTCCAGGGTGGCATGTCCGTTCTTGACGATGATGTGGATGGGGGCGATCGGGCGGCCGGCGAATCGGCTGAAGTAGCTGTTTCCGTAGATATTGCGGAAGAGCGCCCGCCGCAGACGGCTGTCATGGAACGACAGGGGCAGCACTTCGATTCTGTTTTCGACCTCGGTGATTTCCTCCAGGCGTTCCACTGCCGCCTGGGCATCGGAGGCCAGGGTGGGGCGCACAGCCTGGCCCGTCAGGATGACCTTGGATCCCTGCACTTGAAACTCCAGGTTGTCGAAGACGCCGAAGTAGGGCAGGCGAACCAGCTGCCTGCGGACCCGTTGCTGAGTCTCGTCCAGGGCGGGAACTGCGGAAGCGAAAACCGGAAAGGCCAGCAAAGAAGCGATCAAGGCCAACCAGGCAATCTGGGCAAATCTTCGATTCATCGTGTCCTCCTTGGTTTGAAATCCAGGTTCTGTTGGAATCGCGTTGAGAAGTGTCCCGAAGAACCTCGAGAAGGACCGTTGATGATTGCCTCTGGCTGCACCTCCCTGTGGTGGAGACGACCGTTGAAGGCCGTCGAATTTTGCGAACACAATAGAAGATGAAACTTCCTTGCCCAGGGTTCAATCACTGTTCGCCAAGCGCAGGAAGCGGCGGATCCGCCGACTGTTCGCACCGCCTCAAGCCGACAGCCACCGGGACTCCTCCAGGCTTTGCCTGAGCAGGCGAAGCAGCCGGATGAGTTGCTCAAGATCCTCTTTGTTCAAATGGGCTCCCATCATTTCTTCCAGTCGCGTGCCGTGCAGCGCAAAGACCCTGCGCTCCACCTCTTCGCCTTGCTCGGTCAGCTGGATGATCTTGACCCGACGGTCGCTGCCGTGCGAGGTGCGCCGCACCCAGCCTTTCTCTTCCAGGCGGTCCACCACATTGGTGATGTTGGGGGAGGAAAGGGAGAGGATTTCGCCCAATTCGCTGAGTGCCAGGCCTTTGTCGCCGTTGGCGCTCAAGAAGGCCATCACGCTGTGCTGGCTGATGGTGAGGCCGAACTCGCTGAGGTGCTTGGTGATGGCCCGCGAGAGTAAGTTGTTGGACTTGAAGAGGTTGAGGGCAGCCAAATGGGCTGTATTAAGCACGGGAAGCTTGCGATCCCGCTTTCGGATTGACTTGGACGGCATGTAAAAGGCTTCCTTGCAAAGTGCCGGAACCGGTCCAGCCCGCGACCTGTCAGGCTGCGCCTCGATCCCCGCTGAAATTGTCGATGCGGACCAGCCCCCGCTCCATGTAGGGCTTGGCCGAATCGGGGAGGTCTTGGCGGCGGTGAGGCGACTCCGAGAGCTTGTCCCAGTCCTCACCCACAGGGCAGACTTGAAGGCATCGGCTGCATCCTGTGAACGCTCCCTGACGCAAGACGGTCATATGATACCAAAGCTGTGAGGTGGCAGAGCCTTGAATTTGGGAGGACTGCGCCCGTTCATCCTGCTGCTCGGCAAGGCGTTGGATGGCATCGGAAAATGCCTGGGGGCCGTAGGGTTGACTATGCCGGGCGCAGGCAGCTTCGTCCAAGCGGCGGACGGACTGCAGCGATGCGCCCCGTGGTGCACGGCGGGGGATGGCGTCGCCCGGGCAAACGGCCGCACAGCGTCCGCACTCCTGCAATCCGAGGCAAAGTTGACGCTGCAAAGGGGGATCCGGCTCAGCCTCCAGGTTGGTCAGCATCCCGCAAAGGTAGATCCTGGGTCCGAAACGGGGCGTCAGCAGCATGTTGTTCAGCCCCAGCGTCCCCAGCCCCGCCTCGACAGCAGCCATCCTCAAGTCGATCGAAGCCTGACCGGCCGGAGTATTGCCGAGCTCGGTCTTGTGCTTGAAGTCCATGGCCAGGGAAGGCAGGCAAACGGCCATATGATCGTGCGACTCGAGGTGGTAGGCCAACTCTGCGCAGGCTTCCTCCAGCGCCCGGTGCACCAGGGAGCAAGCCATCCGCTTGGGGTCGCTGTCGGCGGCGCCCATGATCCCCGTCGGGATGTGCTTGGCCAGGGCCAGGAAGACGGGAAGGTCTTGCGAGATATTCGAAAACCGGAGCCCCGCAGGCAAGCGGCGGTCGACTCTTTCAACGGTGGTGAACCCGACCAAGTCGATTCCCAGTTGCCGGGCGGTGCTGCGAAGCTCGTCTTTAGTCATGGCGGCTTCGTTGCGCGCCAAGACGCAAAGACCGCCAAGAATCCATCAGACCTCGCTTGGCGGCTTTGAGTCTTGGGGCGAAACCCTCAGAAATCACGGTCGCGCTGATATTCGGCGACGCGCTCCTGCGGAACTCCTTGGTAGACCATCTCCACCATGTCGCCGAAGACCTTGCGGCGCACCTTGGCGGGGATGTCCCGGCGGCGGTAGGGAATCCGAATGATCTTGCGGAAGTCGCGGGCACCGGGGGGACAGACGTAAAAGCACTCGAAACAGGCTGCGAAGGCGCCCAGCTTGCTGTTTACCGACTGCCAAAACTCCTTCCAGTAGCTGTTTTGCCAGACTTCGGCCGAATGCGGCTTTTCGGCGAAGACCAGCTTCTTGAGATTGAGCAGAAAAGGCTTGATGCCGATCCGTTCAGCGCCGCCGGCACAGGCGCGCTTGTCGAGGGTGCGGTACTTCTCGACGGGTGTTCCCCGTTGCGCCTTGAGGGGAATGGCTTGGGTGGGGCAAATCACCGCGCAACGCCCGCACAGCATGCCCGGGCAAAGATTCTTCTCCAGGGGCGGAGTGGGCTCCAGTTCGGCATCGGTCATCACCACGCCCAGGTAGACGCGGGGGCCGTAGTCGGGGGTGAGCAGGTTGAGCTCCAGCCCCACCGAACCGACTCCGCAGGCGTCCGCCACCCATTTGAAGTCCAGCGTCCCGGCCGGGCTGCGCTGCAGGTTCATATCAGCTGCCTCGGGGGGCACCGGCACTGCAAGGTGGCCACGCTCCTCCAGCCATCGGGCGATGCGGATCGAGGCCTTGTCCACCTGGTCCATGCAGTAATGCGAGTTGGTCGACTGGACGGAGATGTCGCGGGTCGCAAATGAGCCGGTCAGCATGTGCTTGGAGAAGCAGATCAAGCTCTTCATCCCCGAAGCTGTCAGCGAAGGCTTCTGGAGGTTGGGGACTCGGGATTCGTAGCGCGGCGCATAGGCCACTCCGATGGAATCGGCCCCGATGCGGCCCGCGAAATCAAACAGCTCCTGCCGCAGGCTCATGCCCCCGCCCCCGCGGAAGCTCCCAGCCACTCGACCTCAATCACGTCCTCACTGCTCAAAGACCTCTTCAAATCGTCAGCCATCCGGCTGGAGCGTGCAGATGCGCCTTGGCCGACGGGGCAGACGTCGACACAGGTCGAGCAACCTGTAAAGACGCCCTCCTTGACCATGATCATCTCTTGCCAAAGGGCACCAGTGACTCGCCCTCCTGCCAAGGGCCACATGCGGTGAGGGTCGTGCTTGAGGCTGTAGACTTCATCCAGATGACGCTTGAAGCGGCTCAACCCCATGGGCTGAGAGGCCTGTTGGCAGGCCTGGGAGTCGAGGCTGCGGTAGTCGCTCAAGCCAGCCCCCCGCTTGGCCCGGCGGACAATGGCGTCCGCCGGGCAAGCGGCGGCGCACAAGCCGCACTCTTCGAGCCCTGGGCAAAGCTCTTGCCGAAGAGGTCGGCTTGGCGGGAATTCGGCCTCGGTCAGGACTCCCCCCAGATAGACCCGCGGCCCGAATTCCGGAGTCAGCAGCATCCCGTTCAGTCCCAGAGTGCCCAGTCCGGCTTGCACAGCCGCGGCCCTGAGAAGCGGTGAGCCCTGCCCGGCGGGACACAGGTCCTGTCCGTCGCGAGTGCCGAAGTCCACCATCAAAGAGGAAAGGGGAAAAGAGGCGCTGCCGGACTCTTCGAGTCGAACCGCCAGCTGGAGATTGCTCTCGTCCAGCTGCTTGATGAGCCGTCCGCCCCAGAATTGCCGGGTTCCTGCATGAAGCGATGCCGACATCCCGGAAAGGCTTTTGCGGACAGTCACCAAAACCGTCTTCAAATGGGCGCCGATGCGACAAGGGTCTTGATCAGGCGGCAGGTGCCCTTGCAGGCTCCTCACCGGGGCGAAGCC
>JANQFM010000879.1 GCA_028277865.1 Acidobacteriota bacterium | reverse complement strand
TGAGCGCTCCCACCGGATCGACGAGGGTGGCTTTGCGGGCGGGCCGGTAGCAGGCGGCCAGGGCCACCAGCAGCAGGAAAGTGCCAACGGCGCTGAATGTGAGAGGATCCCAGGCGTTGACTCCGAAAAGCATGGACGAGATAAAGCGGCTCAAACCCAGCGAGATGGCGACGCCCAAGGCCACCCCGATCACCGTCAAGAGGACTCCCTGGCGCAAAACCAGGCCCAGGATATGGCCCGTCCCTGCGCCCAGCGCCATGCGTGTTCCCATTTCGCGGGTACGCTGAGTGACCGAAAAGGCCAGCACGCCATAAATCCCGACCGTGGCCAAGACCAGTGCCACTGCGGCGAAGGCGATCAGCAAGGTGACTGAAACCCGCCGCGTGTTCAAGGTATTGAGCAGCTGGCGCTCCATGGTCACCACGTTGTAAAGGGGCAATTCGGGGTCCAGCTCCAGGATGGCTTGGCGCAAGGATGAGGTCAGGGCGGAAGGCGGCAGCTGTGACTTGACGACGAAGTTCATGTTGCGGTTGGGACGCTGGGCAAAGCTGAGGTAGATGGTCTCCTTGGTGACCGGCTGCTCCAGGGTCTGGATTTTGACCGGCTGCACCACTCCCACGATTTCAAAGTACTGCCCGTTGGGGCCGCCTCTTCCCACCCGCTTTCCAAGGGCGCTTTCATTGGGCGAGTATTTGTCGACAAAAGCCTGGTCCACCACGGCAACATCGCGCGATTCGTTGCGCCGAAAGCTGCGTCCTTGCAGCAGAGGGATCTCCATGGTGGCAAAGTACTCGGGGCCCACCATTCGGAAAAACGCGTGGGGCGCCGATTCGCCTTCGGCGGGGGTATAGCCGTCGATCCGGTAGGAACCCGATGAAGAACTGCCGCTGAACGGGCTTTCCGAGATGACGGCTGCCGAACGGACGCCTGGCAGAGTCCGGACCTTGTCCAGAGCCCGATCGAAAAATGCCACGGCTTGCTGGTTGCCGTACTTGGAAGCAGGCAAAGACACCTCGGCCAACAGGACGTTGTCGGGATTAAAGCCCGGGCTTTCGTTCTGCAGCCGCAAAAAGCTTTGGCCAAGCAGCCCCGTTCCAGCTAGGAGTACCAGCGCCAAAGCCACCTCGCAGACCACCAGCGCCGAGCGCACCGCCATGCGGGCCGAACTGCCCCGGCCCGTCTCATGCAGGACATCGGCAGGATTGGCGCGCCACATCGAAATCACCGGGAAAAGCCCAAAGACGATGCCAGTCAAGACAGCCAGCCCGAAGGTGAAGGCCAGCACGCTGGCATCGATGCCGACGTCGATCCCCCGCGTCACCTGCTGCAGCCCCAGCCAGGCCAGCAAGTCGACGCCTAAGAATCCGATCAGGATGCCCAGTCCGCCTCCCGCCAAGGCCAGCATCAAGCTTTCGACCAAAAACTGGCGGGCCAGCCGCCATCTGCCTGCACCCAGCGCCGAGCGGACTGAAATCTCCCTTTGGCGAGCCTGAACCCGGGTCAGAAGCAGGTTGGCCACGTTGGCGCAGGCGATGAGCAGTACCAAGATCACCATGGCCTGCAGCAGCAACAGCACAGGCTCAAGAGTGCCGAAGAGCTGATCCCGGTAGGGGATCGCCATCCCTCCGAATCCGCTGTTTTCCCAGAACTGGCGCGACTGGGGAAAGCGTTCCCTGTTGGCTGCGTGGATGGCATCGATCTGCTGCTGAGCCAGCTCAAGGCTGGCGCCGGGACGCAGGCGGGCCAGCATGGAGGCGAATTCGCGTCCTCTTTGGGTGTCGGCCTTTTGCTGTTCGGTGATGGCGAAGGGCTTCCACAACTCGACGTCAGGATGGGGAAAGTCGAATTCGGCAGGCATCACCCCCAGCACCTGATGAGGTTCCCCGTTGAGGCGGATTTCTTGACCTACCACCGATTGCCGGCCGGCAAAAGCCCTTTGCCAGAGCCCGTGGCTGATCACCACCACGCTTTCCCTGCCCGGCTGGTCGTCTTCTTCATCAAAAGTACGCCCCAGCAAAGCCTCGGCTTGAAGGAGAGGAAACATCGAAGCTGTGGCGCGAATGCCGATGATGCGTTCCGGAGGGCCATCCGAAGCCAGGTTGAGGCTTCTGAAGAAGTAAAGGCAGGACTCCTCAAAGGCCTCGACCTGCTCTCTGCGGTCCATGTAATCGGGGATGGAAACCGAGGCCTGAGGCAGGTTCATCAAGGGGTACTTGTTCCAGACTTGAACCAACCGATCCGAATCCGGATAAGGGAGCGGCCGCAGCAGCAACCCGTTGATGACGCTGAAAATCGCGCTGTTGGCACCGATCCCCAAGGCCAGAATCAAGATGGCCAAAGCCGTAAAGGCAGGCTTCTTGGCCAACATCCGCAACCCGACGCTCAAATCCTGCCGAAATCCCTTCATGCTCACTTTCTCCTTTGCTGCCTTGGACTGACGAAGCCGCCGGAGAGTTGGTTGCCTTTTTCAAGACTTTCACGCAGAGGCGCAGAGACGCGGAGGAGAAGGAAGAGAAAGAGGAGTCAGGAGCCGGGAGTCGGGAGTCAGGAAGGGAGGGAACAGAAAAGAACCGGAGAAGAGCATTTGGCGTCAGACGGACTGTACATTCTGCAGACTTTGGACTTTGGACTTTGGACTTTGGACTTTGGACTTTGGACTTTGGACTTTGGACTTTGGACTTTGGACTTTGGACTTTGGACTTTGGACTTTGGACGCCCCCTCATCTGGACCGAAACTGCGGTACCTGCTGCGTTGCTGCTGACTGGGGCAGGTAGGTGACCTGGCGGCGGGCGCCGTTTTGGCGGACGGTCAGCCGGACGGGGTAGGTGATGTCGCCCATTCTCAGGCTCCAGCCCTCCAGGCGCTGGCCGTTGCGAAGGCCGGCTTGCCAGGCGCGCGATTGGGGGATGACGCCTCGTACCTGATGTCTCCGTTGCGAAGCCTCAAAGTCAAATCC
The DNA here is from genome assembly GCA_028277865.1 of Acidobacteriota bacterium. Classification (GTDB taxonomy): domain Bacteria; phylum Acidobacteriota; class UBA6911; order RPQK01; family DATIPO01; genus JANQFM01. The sequence goes on along the minus strand of JANQFM010000879.1, from coordinate 4,646 downwards.
CAGTTCAAAGCGCCCCAAGCTCTTCAATTCCATGCTGACATCCGGCTCTCCCAGGCCTGGCGGAAAGTCGGGCAGGCGGCCGTTCACTATGACTTCGCGCAAGTTTTGAGCGTAGACGGGCGAGGTGTAGTCGGCGAAAAGCTGCAGAAGGCTTCGCGTAGTGGTCTGCTCCTGGTCCTCAACCGCCCGCCGCAGAGCCTCGCGCATCAGGTCGTCCAGGCTGCGGGCGCCCCCCGACTGGCGTCTGATTTCGTGATCGAGCAGCAGGGCCACCACGTCTCCCCGCCTGTAGGGGAGGTCTTTGATTTTCTCATCGCTCCAGAAGTCCTGGGCAATGCTCGCATTCGGCTCACTCCGAACGGGGCTCAACAAGAATCCCGCGAATAATTCATTGAGGGAATCTGCGTACTGCTGCCTGGACATCAGTCCAGCCCGGTAGAGCAGCCGCCTGGCATAGAAATCGGTAAAACCTTCGGTGAACCAATAAATCAACTGGCCAGGCTCCTCGCGGGCCAGCAGCCCGCCGTTCCAATGGTGAAACAGCTCGTGGGCCAGCAGCTTGCGCACGCGCACCGCTTGAGCGCCTTCCAGGTCATAGTGGGGGCTGATGAAAAGGGCAAAGGAGTTGGTCAGCCCGGTGCCTCCCATGTTGCCCGAGCTCTCGTCTCCCACGGGCAGCAAGGTGACCAGAAAATATGGCTGGGAGTGGTCTTGAAAGAAGTCCCGCTCAGCCTGGGTGATGGTGTGAACCGTATCGACGAATTGAAGATCGGAAAACTTCCAATTTCCGTAAATGGCGAACTGCATCAGGTTGCTTTGCACAAAGCGGGGGTAAAGGCGCAGGCGCCCGGCGTAAAAGAGCGAGTGCACAAAGCGGCCCAAAGGCTCGTGCACCTCGAACCCCTTCTGGTCGGCACTGAAAGACGAAACGACCTTCCATCCCGCTTCGGCAAATCCCTCCCAGCGGACCCGGATGCGGCACTTCTGTTGGCTCCGGATGCGTGTCGGGACAATCAGGCCCACATGCCCGATCATGTGAAAAATATCCGGGCCAAGCAGCACCCGGTAATAGGAGGCAGGATCGGTCGCCGTAAGGTCGGTTCCGGAATGCAGAGGGTAGCTGAGCCGGATCCTCTCTCCAGGATGGTGGACAACCGTCCAGCTATGGCTGCCGCTTTGGAAGACTTCCAGAGGGCGCCTCTGATTTCCGATCGCAATCGGCTGGCCCACCAATCCGCTCGTATCCAGCACGCTGGCCCAGCTTTTCCTGAGGTGAAAATCTGTCGAGGAATCCTCGTCCCCCGGCAATTCCAGTGCGATCTGAACATGAGGGCCGCCGTCCCGCCGGGAAAGTTGGAAGGTGTAAAAAAGCTCCTCTTCAGGGAGCGGCTGGGGCGATTGGCAGCCCGCCAGCACCGGCAGGCCGACTACCAACAGAAAAAGTCGAATAGCCCTTCTCGGCATCGTTTTAAAGCCACCTGTCAGCCCCCTGCCTCGCCTTGTATTAGCGATTATTTTAGCAGAAAGAGGGCAGCTAGTCCTCAAAAAGCGCATGCCGAACGGATTCCAGAGTTTCTCGCAAAGCCGCAAGTCGCAAAGAACGCAAAGTGAAGAAAGAAAAAGGATTATCAGCCAAATGGGATGTCTCGGACCCATCCCAAGACTGCGAATTCGACGGCAGTGCGTGTGATGAAACCTGGCAAGCCGGTTAGCCAGCGGCTTTATCGCACTCTGTGTGTCTTAGCGCCTTTGCTCGAAGGCGTGAGGTCCGTTCTGTTGAGTTCAGTCGTCAGATCTTGGCTTGATGTTGCCCAACTGTGGAAGGTGCCGACGAGCGCATTTTTCAATCTGGAAATGATGCACCATATGCTTGATGTGCCCAATCTCAATTGAGAAGTTGCGGCTTTTACCGTGAGGACCCTTCGGGAGAGTGACTTCCCTATCTTTATAATATATCCAAATACGATGTATTTTTGGTTTAATTGTATGCCCTTGAGCACACTTTTTCAGCATCCGCTTGATCTGCTTGAACTGTATCTGCCCGAATGAGGCCATTCTAAGCTGCTTGCGCGAGATTGTCCGATTGGTTTTGGGATGGTGCGGGTCTCTCAGCAATATCCGGCTGCTCTTCCTGGAGGGAGAGCTTTACAACCGTTACCTGCAATTCCGATTCCGCCTTCTTCTTGTCTAGCCATTCCAGATCTATTTTGCCGCTGCGGACTAGGGCTACTGCATCCCACCATTCGGCGTGGTAGTAGGAGTTTTCGTCGTTGACGAAGTGGCTTACAGCGGAACTTAATTCTTCAAAGGTCTTGGCTTCCCCTGCGATGTCGAAGAGCGTTTCGCGATACGCCTCACGGAATGCGCTGGTTGCTTCTTTTTGGCTGTGACCTCCTGCTGACAGACCTCCAGGGTTCACGCCGTAGATCCAGACTCTTTCTTCACCCTCTTCAGCCATCAGGTAGCGGCCACGTACCTCTATCCCGGCGACAAAACCGTTGCCAGCCAGGATGTCACGGTAGGTGAACAAAATGGGATAATGAACATTGCTCATTGCCAACCTCCTGAAAAGACTAAACCTTCACGGATCTGACTACATCTTTTCCTTTCAGCCATGTACAGGATGCCACGGATAGCACTTGGTCTCAAAACCGATGCCTCAAATCTACAGCACAAGAAACGGCCAGTTCAACCTCAAATGGGCTTCTCTCATCAACCGGATATGTCTCCTGAGCCAACTCATCCGTTCAGCATGTCGCCCAAAGATCCCGTAGGTTTAGACGGACGAGCGCAGAGAACATTTGCTCAGCGATTCAGTCATGTCGGCTCCGGCATTTGCATGAGGGCTGCCTTGGACTCGCTTGTCGCCTGTTTTGGGACAATACGCTTGACATGGCTGTGGGAGGGAATACAAGGTTGAGCTGAGTTGACGCACCAAAGCGGCAAGGACATCATGCAGACTGTTCTTCAAACCAGCCCCGAACTCGATTCCGCCCTGCAATGTCTCATAAAGAGCCGTTCTTCCTGCCTCCGGTTGACCCTCGCCCAACGCATTGAACTGCTCAAGTGCTTGCGGCGTGATTTCTTTGCCGTCTGCCCGCAATGGATCGAGGCTTCGCTGCTGGCCAAGGGGATCGCGCCAGGTTCTGCCCAGGAGGCGGAGGAGTGGTTGGCAGGACCCTTTTGCGTGCTGCGCAACCTCCGCTTTCTGGAACGGTCGCTGGAGGGAATCGAACGCCGAGGCCTTCCCGAGTTGCCGGGCAAAGCGCACCTGTCAAGCCTGGGTCAGGTCTGCGTCCCCGTGCTGCCTTCGGACCACTATGACCGGCTTTTCTACATGGGCTTCCAGGCTGAGGTCCGTCTGCAGGACCGAATCGGGCTGGAAGGCTGGCAAGATGGGATTGCGGCGGCATACCGGAGTTCGACCGAAGAGTCCTCACAGGCAGGCCGCATCGTGCTGGTCCTGGGAGCGGGCAACGTCTCCTCCATCGGCCCCATGGACGTACTGCACAAGATCTTCGTGGAGTGCAAGTCGGTGCTGCTCAAGATGCATCCCGTCAACCGCTATCTGGGGCCGCTCATCGAAGAGGGGTTCCGGTCGCTGATTGAGGCGGGATTGCTGAGGGTCGTCGAAGGCGGTGCCGAGGTGGGCGAATACCTGTGCCGGCATCCCGCGGTGGACGAGATCCACATCACCGGCTCCGATCGCACTCATGATGCCATCGTCTATGGCGGCGGAGAGGAAGGGCGGCGCCGCAAGGCTGAAGGCCGTCCTTTCCTCGACAAGCCCATCAGCAGCGAATTGGGCAATGTCAGCCCCGTAATCGTGGTCCCCGGACGCTGGTCGGCCTCGGATTTGCGCTTCCAGGCCGCCAACCTGGTCTCGATGCTGGTCAACAACGCCGGATTCAATTGCAACGCCCTCAAAGTGGCCGTTTTGCCGCGAGGCTGGGAGCAGCGCGAGCCTTTGCTCGATGAGGTGCGCCACCTGCTGTCCAAGGTGCCTTTGCGCCAAGCCTACTACCCGGGCGCCCAACAACGCCATCGCGAGTTTCTCGAGGGGCATGGCCATGCCGAGCACTTCGGAAAGCCCTCTGCCGGCCAACTCCCTTGGACTCTGGTGGCCGAGCTTCCGCCCCGCTCGAAGGATGAACGTCTCTTCCAGCAAGAATCATTTTGCGGCCTCTTTGCCGAAACGGCCTTGGATGCCTCGTCCCCGGAACGCTTTCTGGATGCCGCTGTCGAATTCGTCAACGACCACCTCTGGGGCACCCTGAGCGCCGCTGTGATCGCCCATCCCCGCTCCTTGCGCGATCCAGCCACGGCCCAGGCGGCGGAGCGGGCCTTGGACCGGCTTCGCTACGGCACAGTGGCCCTCAATCACTGGCCCGCCCTGGGATACGGCATGGCCACCACTTCCTGGGGCGCCTATCCCGGCCATAGCCACCAGGAAATCCAATCAGGCATCGGAGTGGTCCACAACGCCTACATGCTCTCGCCGATCGAAAAAACAGTGCTGCGGGGGCCGTTCCGAGTCCGGCCCACACCTGCCTGGTTCGTCACCCACAAAAACCCCACCCCGCTGGCCCGCCGCTTGACTGCCTTTGAAGCTTCCCCCGGCCCAGGCAAAGCGATGGGGATCCTGA
>JANQFM010000843.1 GCA_028277865.1 Acidobacteriota bacterium | reverse complement strand
CGACCGTCAGCCACATCCAGTCGAAGACCGAGCCTATGCTCCCCCGAGCACCTTGGAGATCCGTCGGCGAATTGGGTCGGCGCTCCCAGGTCAGCAGGCGGTCTCCCGCCTGAATCCCCGCTCTTGCCAGGGCGGACCGAGGTTCCACACGCTCAACCACGGCTCCGGTCGATCCCGCTGTTGCTGGAGAGGATGGTTCGGGCTCAAGCTGCGCTTGGCAGCCGAGCATGAGGCAGGCTGCGCCAAAGGCCGACAGTCGCAGCAGGCCTGGGCAAAGTTGGGATATCGTGGAGCCTTCATTTTCTGGATAAGCAAATGATTTTTTGCCATTCAAAATAATCCGAGTATATTTGAGTGCATACTGCCATGTCCAGGGCGATCAGGAGTTGACTCGGTCGTCGGCGTCCATTCTTCCCGACCCACCGTTACTAAAGGAGAGAGGAGCCTGAATACAGGATCTCTTTTTGGCGGTTGGCCATCCTGTCGCCGGGAGGCCCGAGAAGTCTTGGGCAAGCCGACAGGGGGTCAGATTCATGAGCAGAGCATTTCAAAGGGAGAACCCAAAATGAAGAAGTCGATTTTTGCAAAACTGGCCGTTGTATTGTTCGCTGCCGTCCTGTTTGTTGGCGGCGCCGTCATCATTGTCCAAGATGCCCAGGCGCGTCCCATATGCGTCTATTACGAGGGTGCAGGCACCTACTGCGTCGGCGAGGAGGGATGGTGCTGGTACTACGATGATGGCGGCAGGGACTGCGGCTATTGGTAGCCATAACTGACCGGCTCCCGATGCCTGCCCGGCCCTGAACGGGTCCAGGAGGGGCAGGCACCGGGAGCCCCAGCCTGCCCAAGGCCGCCCTCAGGCCATAGCTTCTTCCTTGGATGTAAATCAAACAAGCATTTTAATCTGAGCCTTGCCGGATCCCCAGCCAAGCCGGAAAGGGCGCCCCTCTTCATCCTCTTCGCCTTCGTAACCCTCATCGTCGCCGTCCGCCCCTTCGTCCAAGAGTTCATGGATGGTGAGGCTGCGAATCTTGTCTCCGCGGCCATCCACTTCGGAGGCGATCACGAAGATATCCCGAGTGAATCGGCTCGCGGAGTCTTCCCGATTGCTGTGAGTCGTGTTCGATCATTTCGTTCTCCATTGTGTGGAGGAGTCGTCGCTCTGCTATAATACCTAGATAATCTGGGTAAATTTCCAGAAGCGGCTTGGATGCCGCTGGAGGAAGAGAGGATTCGATGGCCAACCATTCGAGAGAGCTGCTTCACGGGACACTCGAAACCCTGATCCTCAAGGCACTCAGTCAAGGCAGGTGTCACGGCTACGGCATCGCACGCTGGATTGAGCAAGGCACGGACAACGTGGTGCGTGTCGAAGAGGGCTCCCTCTACCCGGCACTTTATCGGATGGAGAAAAAGGGCTGGATCGAGGCCCAGTGGGACATCTCAGAACTCAAGCGGCGGGCCAAGTTTTACAGCTTGACGCCTATGGGCAGGCGGCAACTGGTCGCCGATACCAAGCGCTGGGCGGCTTTCAGCGCCGCTGTATCGAAAGTGCTGCGCCCCGCATAGGCGGCCAGCTGGCCCGAGGAGGACCGGCATGCCCCAGCAAGGCGGAATCCGCCATCGGCTCAATCGGCTGATGGGAAGATTGAGCACCCGTGACGAAGTCGACAGCGAATTCGCTTTTCACGTCGAGATGCGGACGCGCGAGCTGACTTTGCAGGGCATGGACACGGAAAGTGCCCGCTGCGCTGCAATCCGGCGATTCGGGGATATGGACCGGGTCAGCCGCGAATGCCGAAAGATCGCCAGAGAAAGGAACAGACGAATGCATTGGAAAGAGTGGCTGGACGAACTTCGACAAGATTTGTTGTTTGCGTTCAGGCAGGCCAGGGGATCCTTTTCGCTGACGGCTCTGGTGGTCCTGACGCTGGGGCTGGGCATCGGGGCCAACACGGCCGTCTTCAGCATCGTCGATGCCGTCATTTTGAGGCCTCTTCCCATCCCGGAACCGGAACGTGCCGTGCGGATTTGGGAGATCACGCCCCAGGGCGATCGCTTTTCGACCTCCGATGCCAACTTCCTGGACTTCCGCGAACGCAACCGGAGTTTCAGCGACTTGGCCGTCCTCTCGTTCCCCGCGCCCCAACTCACTTTGCTGGGCGACGGAGAGCCTGAGAATCTGAACGGTCAAGCCTGCACCGGCTCCCTCTTCCGAGTCCTGGGAGTCGAACCCCTATTGGGCCGGACTTTCTCTCCACAGGAGGAAGAGCCGGGCCGCCAGAGCCGGGTAATCGTCCTGAGCCAGCAGCTATGGCAACGGCGCTTTGGAGCCGATCCCTTGGTGGTCGGCAGAACGCTCAACCTGGACAACGAGAAGTGGACCGTGATCGGCGTGATTCCCGAAAACTTTGATTTTTTGGTCAGCCCCGACGTCTGGGTGCCCTATGCACCGGACCCCGGTTTCCCGCGCGGTGACCACCGGCTGGAGATGTTTGGCCGCCTCAAGCCTGGCGTTTCCCTGCGGAAGGCCCGTGAAGACTTGCAGTCCATAGCGGCACAGCTGGGTGCGGAATATCCGGAATCCAACCGGGATTGGGGGGTGGAGGCGATCAGCTTTCCCGACTGGATCATCGGTTCGGACGTGCGCCAAGCCACGCTGATCCTGCAGTGCTCGGTAGGGCTGATGCTGCTGCTGGCCTGCGCCAACGTCTCCAACCTGCTGATCGCCCGAGCCACTGCGCGTCAAAAGGAGATCGGGCTTCGGGCCGCCTTGGGAGCGGGGCGCTTTCGAATCGTCCGCCAGCTCTTGACGGAATCGGTCTTCCTGGCGGGCCTGGGCGCCGGGGCGGGCCTGCTGCTGGCCAACTGGTGCATTCCCGTCCTGGGGCGCCTCAATCCCGAAGCGCTGCCCCGCATCGAGGAGGTTGCGCTGGACACCAAGGTGTTTGCATTCGCGCTGGCGGTTTCGCTGGGCGTCGGAATCCTGGCGGGCATCGCCCCTGCGCTTCAGATCTCCCGAGACAACTTGAGCGACGTGCTTCGGGCGGGGCGCCAGAGCTCGACTTTCGGAGCCCGCCGGCTGCGTGACTCTCTGGTGGTTGGGGAGCTGGCCCTGGCCATGATGCTGCTCATCGCGGCCGGCCTGCTCGTCAAGAGCTTCCGCGAACTGACCGGAGTCCACCCCGGCTTCGAGGCCGAGGGCGTCTTGGCCATATCCTTGTCGCTGCCGGAAAGCAGGTATTCCCAAATGTCGCCCCAAACCAGAGATCTCTACCGGCAGTTGTTGGAGCGAATCGAGGCCGTGCCCGGCGTCGATTCGGCAGGGGCCAGCATCGTCGATCCCTTCCGGGGTCCCCGGCCCTCCAACCAGGTAGGAACCGAGCAGGCACAGGAAAAGAGGGAATTCGTGTGGGTGCAGTGGCGTTCGGTCACCGAGGGATTCTTTCGATCCATGGGCGTTGGACTGATCCGGGGACGTGTCTTCGACCGGTCGGACCGAGTCTATGACGACTCCCAAGAAAGGGCCGTTCCGGTCGTGATCAGCGCCACCCTGGCCCAGCGGCTGTGGGGCGATGGGGATCCGGTAGGAAAGCGCGTGCAGTGGAATCGCCCCGGCGGCTCGCTCTTTGAGGTAGTGGGCGTGGTGGCCGACATGCGCGACATCAACCTGGGCGACAATCCGCCTCCGATGATCTACCTCAATCACGAAACCATCCCTTGGCCCGCCATGACGATCCTGGTCAAGACCAGTCTGGAACCCTCGGCCCTGGCAGGGACTTTGCGGGAAGCGATTTGGGCAGTGGACAAGGACCTTCCCGTTCCCGAGATCTGGCCGCTGGAGCAGAACTTGAGCGAGGCGCTTGCAGGATCCCGGCTCAATTCCCAGCTGATGGCCACCTTCGCTGCCATCGCCCTGCTCATGGCCTGCCTGGGAATCTACGGAATCATGTCCTACACAGTGGCCCGCCGCGGTCGTGAAATCGGTGTCCGCATGGCCATGGGTGCGCTTCCCCGCAACATGGTGGGTCTGGTCCTCAAGCATGGTTTGAAGCTGTTGGCCGCAGGCACGATCCTGGGCCTGGCGGGAGCGTTTGGGCTGACCCGATTCCTGAGCAGCATGCTTTACCAGACCTCGCCCACTCACATGGCGACCTTCGCGATTCTGGCCATAACCCTCGCAATTGCGGGTACCTTCGCCAGCCTGCTGCCGGCCCTCAA
>JANQFM010000803.1 GCA_028277865.1 Acidobacteriota bacterium | reverse complement strand
ACGCCATGGAGCAAAAGCTTCTCTGACTTGAAGCCGACGCCATGTGGAAAGCCATTGCCAGGGTGTTGTTTTGGACTTACGAACGCGGCTCCTTGCCCTACGACATCGCCTGCGCCCTGATCCTGGCCTTCATCTTTCTCACACCGCCCCAGATTTTCGATGGAACCTTTTTCACCGACAGGCCGGCATCCGAGCCTTCAGCGTCCCAGCCCGTCCAGGAAAGCCCGGACGAAGGGCCGGACCCCAAACACCAGACAGGCCGGAATGACGATCAAGAGTCCGCCCCATCCAAATACACTGAGTAGAATTTGGCCTGTCAGCCCCCCGGAAGTGAATCGATTGAGCTGGAATCTCATCCTGCCCCTCAGATCGGAAAGCTGGCGGTCAGGCCGGATTCACAACGAATGCCGGTTCTTGAGAAGGAGAAGAGCATGATCAAGGGATTACGGCTTTGCTTGGTTGCAATTGTAGGCTTGCTGGCTTGGTCTTCGTCGGCAGCCCTGCCAGCCGCCGACCTCAGCCTGGATCAAGTCCTGGACCGGCTCAACCAGAGCACCAGCCGCCTTCGATCTTTCCAAGCCAAGATCAGCATCCGCAACTGGACGGACCTTTTGGAGGAGTTCGATCACGGGGAAAAAGGCAGCATCACCTTGCTGCGAAAGGACGGCAAGACCTTTCTCCGCCGCCAAATCGACGAGCCCCAAACCAGCATTCTGGTGGTCAATAAGGGCCAGGCGATTTTGTATCGGCCACTGATCAAGCAGGCCGTCTTCTACAATCCAGCGCGGCGCAAGGAAGGTGGCGCAGCCAACCTCTTCATGGCCTTCACATCCGATCGGCAAGGCCTGGAGAAACACTACCAGCCCAGCCTCCTGGGGCGGGAGACGGTGGGAGCCTCCAATGCCTACGTGCTTGAACTGAGGCCGCGTGGGGAAGATGCCCGCAGCCAGTTCAGCCGCCTCGTCTTTTATCTCGATCCGCAACTTTGGCTGCCTGTGCGCCAAGACATCGTTCAGCCCAACCGGGATTACCAGCGCATCGAATTCAGCGACTATCGGATCAACCCCGACGTCCCCATGTCCACCTTCGAAGTCAAGCTGCCCAAGGATGTGAAGAAGAAGACGCTGTAGGAAGGAGTCGGGAGTCGGGAGTCAGGAGTCGGGAAGAAGGAGAAAGAGAGTTCGCTGTTTGTGTCCAATGCCCAAAGTCCGAAGAGCGTACGCTCTTCTCCGGATCCTTCCGCTCTTTCTTCCCGCCTCCTGATTCGCGTTTTTTGACTCCCGACTTCTTTTGACTCCTACGACCCCCTTTTCTTCCCAACAAGTTCGGCTATAATGTGGGGCTGAAGGCGGGTTTCCCCCCAAAACCGAACGGACCATCGACAGCCTGAGCCGGCTCGAAGGCGCGACCTGATGCTGACGAAGCTTTTCAACAAGCCGCAGTGGCAACACAAGAATCCCGAAGTCCGCAAGCAGGCTCTGGCTGAATTGTCGGCAGAGGAGCTGGATGCAGCTTTGCCCGAACTGGCGCGCAGTGATCCGGCGCCGGAGGTCCGTCTGGAGGCGGTGGAACGGCTTCGCTCGCTGGATGCTTTGCGCTCCATCCATCGGGAGGACGACGATGCATCTGTCCGGGATGGCGCCTCCAGGAGACTGCGCGATCTGCTCACCGGCAAGGCGGAAGATGCGCCCTCGCTGGAAGAACGCCTGCAAGTCCTTCACGACACTGACGATGCGGCATTGAGCGAATACTTGGCCCGCTATGCACCCGATGAACAGGTCCGGGATGCGGCTCTGGAGCACGTGCAGCGACAGCGCCTGCTGGGTGAAATCGCCTCACACGACGAGTCGGCAGCCCTGCGCCTCAAGGCTCTGCAACGCATCAGCCAAGAGTCGGTATTGGAGCGGGTCCTGCAAGAGACTCGCAAGAAGGATAAGCACGCCTCCCGCAAGGCCCAGGAGATGCTGGACGAAATCCGCCTCAAGCGCGGGGACGAACAGACGTTGCGCAAGCGCAGGATGGCGCTCTGCCGTGAAGCCGAGGCGGTGGTCTGGAAGACGGGCCCATCCGATACCTCCCGCAATCTGGATGAAATCGCCGCCGATTGGAAAAGCCTGCCCTCTTCGCCGCCGGACCCGGAACTGGAGCACCGTTTCGAGCGCATTTGTCAAATGGGCGGCGAGCCGGACTCCAAGGCCTCCCAAGCCGAGGCAGAGGAGCCGTCGGTGTCGGCGGAAACGACAGCCCGGGCCGAAGACCAGGAAGTCCCCTCGGAAGGCTCTTCGGATTCTCAATCGGTCCAGCCGACCCAGGCCGAATCCCCGCCCGAGGCCGAAGGTGTTGATTTGCCGGCACCAAAGCTTGGGTTGGTTGAGCAAAAGGCGGTTCTCTGCCAATGGCTGGAGGAGCAGCTCGATCAGCTACAGGGCATGCAGCGCATCCAAAAGTCCCACGGGCGGGATGTGCGGGCCCGCCTCAAGGAGACCTGGCTGAGATGGAAGGATCTCCAGCCGGTCGAGGACGGCTCGGTCGAGCGGAGCCTGCAAGAACGGTTCCAGGGCTTGCGCCGCAGATTGTCGGAACGGCTGGAGAAGTTGCCCGTCCGGACGGAAGTCTCCGACCTGACTGCACTATGCGATCGAGTCGAGCAGCGTCTTTGCACATCCGACCTTTTGGAAGAAAAGCACATCCGGCGATTCCAGAAATCCTGGAGCAGGATCTGCCGGGGCCTGAAAGAGGTTCCGGAGGCGGAGAAAGCGCGCTTCGATCAAGCCCTCGCCAAACTGACCCGGCGCTTTGAGGAACAGGCCGGTCAACTGGAGCAAGAGCTGGAGAGAATCCGTCTGGAGCTTCAGGAGTCGGAAAAGCTGCTGGCGGCCGGGGAATTGCTGCCGGCACGCGCCCAACACCGCCGGGCCTCCCAAGACCTCAAGAAGCTTTCGGGCTTGTCCTCCAAGCAACGCAACCGGATGAGAAAGCGCCTCAGCGAGGTTTACTTCCGCATTCGCGAATTGAAGGACTGGCAGCACTGGAGCAATAACCAAGTGCGCAATCGATTGTGTGAGCAGGTGGAGGGACTGCCTGAGCGAGGCCTGGCGCCGGAGGAGTTGGACCGCTGCATTCGTGCGGCCCGTGCGGAATGGCTGCAGCTGGAAAACAGCGAAAAGCTGCCCACCGATTCGCCCCATCATGCCTCGGGGCCCCGCCTGTGGCGCCGCTTCCATTCGGCCTGCAGCCGGGCTTACGAACCCTGCAAGGAATACTTCAAGCATCGGTCGGAAAAGCGCCAAGCCAAGTACGAGGAATTGGCGGGCGTTTGCGAAAAGATGGAAGCCTTTCTGGAAAAAGAGGGGGAGAGCAATGACTGGAAGCCCATAGAGCACTTGATCCGCCAGGGCGGTCGGTCGCTGAGGGAGCTCAACAGCATCATTCCCAAGCAACGGGGTCCCATGGCCCGCCGCTTGAGAGCCAACCTGAACCGTCTGGAGAAGCTTCGCAAGGGCATTCAGCGCCAGAATGAAAAAAAGAAGCAGGAGCTGATCGAGCGCGCTCGAGAGCTTTCCAAGCAGGATGACTTGGATCTGGCAGTACGGGAAGTGCGAGAGCTGCAGCTGTCTTGGCGCGATATGGGAACCACCGTCCGAGTGCGCGAACAGGCTCTCTGGCAGGATTTTCGGACCGCCTGCGGCGAGGTCATGAACCAGCGCTACCAAAAACGCTCCCAGGAGTCTCAGCTTGAGCGGGACCAATTCCGCAACGTCGCAGTGCTCTGCCGCAAGGTGGAAAGGCTTGCCCAGCGCAAAAGCTCCTCAATGGACACCGCCGAGGAAGAATATCAGGCAGTTGTCCAAGCCTGGAAGGAAGCCGCTGTGCAGGACTCCCGCCTGCAGTTCCGCTTCAGCCAGGCTCGCCGCCGATTTGAGCAAAAGATGAGGGCTCATCGCCATGAGCAGGCCCGTGCAATGCGTCGGGAGCAGGCTCAGGCACGCTTCGAGGCCTTCCGGCAGAAGGCGGCCCTTTGCAGCCGAATCGAACAGGCCGCTGCTGAAAAGCCGGTCGATGCCCAGTCCAAAGTGGATCAGGCCAGGCAACGTTGGCAAGAGCTGGCCGAGTTGGACCGAAGCACTGAAAAAGCCCTCAAAGGCCGTTTCGAGGCAGCCTGCAAGGTTTTGCTGGAAGGGGCCGGGCAAGACCGCGAGGCACTGGAAAAAGAAGGTCTCCAAGCGGCTGATCTGCTCTGCGTCCGCCTGGAAGTCCTGGCCGGTTTGGATTCCCCTCCTGAATCAGCCGGGACCCGTCGCCAATACCAGGTCTCGCGCCTTTCGGCCGCACTGAGCGAGCGAGAGGCGCCGCCCGATCCCCAGGTCGAATTCGAGGACGTCCAGCGCAGCTTCTTCCTCACCGGCCCCTTGCCGGTCGACGCTTACCAACCCATGCAGCGGCGCTTTGAAAAGGCCATGAAGGCCTTCCTGGAACAGAAGTCCTCCTGAGTCGCGGCGTCTTCTGTTCGCAAGCTTGCCAAGCTGCTTCGTTCAAGCTGTGACTTTCCGATTTGAGAGCGCAGAGAGCTTTTTCTTATTGGCGCGAAACTCCCATCGAAATCGTCCAAATCGCCTCAACAAAAGTTTAGGAAAACCGTCCCTAAGAAGGCCGAAAAAAGTCCCTTTCCGGGATCTGTGGAAAAGCTTGTGAATATTCTGTGAAGAAAGAGGTGGAATGTGAATAGTCTCTGAAGGACGCTTCTGAAAACTTATTTGCACAGCCAATGTGCAGTGAAATTGAGTCGAATATTTGCTTTGACCCACAGGGGGCCGAGTAATAGACTCACTGGCGTCCCAAGAGGTGGACGGGAGGACAGCCAGCCGCTCCCAGGATTGGCTAGCCCGGCCTTGATGGACGGCGATTCGGTTCGCTGGATTGCCTGAATTCGTGGCTGGGGACGGTATCTGAAAGTTTCCTTCGGGAAGCCGCAAGGTGCCGACGGTTGCCCCGCGCCGAAAGGAAGTCGCTTCGGCGGCTTTTCAGAACGTGGGGTGGCTCTGGCATAAAGCCCTGGGGAGAGCTTGGAGTTAGTTGCGGTTTACCGCAGCGACTCTCCAGTCGGTTCGACACCTCCTTGAACGGTTCCAGAGTTTTCTTCGGGTACTCTGGAGTCATTTGGGGAAGTGGAGGAATCGGGCGCTCGGAGGCGGCGCAGCGCTTCGGCGTTGTGTCAGAGCCGAGCGGGCAAGGATGGCTAAAACCGGACATCACTTGGGACATTTTTTTTGCCCAGCACACCCTTCCCCCAGAGATTTCGCGCCAAGACGCCAAGTTCGCAAAGAAAATAAAAGAATCAGGGTTGTAGGCTCCAAATCCTGACTGGCAACCCTTGTCCATTTCGAAAACCGGAACCCGGAACCTGAAACCCGGAACCCTTTTGCGATCGGTCTGAGGCGCCGCCCTCGCTAGGCCTTTTGCCTGGCTCCTTCTTCCAGGTATTTCCTTCTCACTGCCTCGGGGCCGTATTTGCGTTCCAGCCTTCGTATCGTGAAGTGGCCTCGGGCCATGTTTTGGAAATGACTGATGAAGACCATGTTGATCATCGCGCCTCCGGCGGCACCGATGGCAGGGACAGCCATGGCGGCGATCTTCTCGGAAACGACGGCGGAAAAGCGCGATGCGATGACGGAAAGAAAGCGCACCAAGGCAGGCGCTCCCTGGCGAGTCAGTCCTTTTTTGGCAATGAAGGCGGCGGCTTCGTTGAGGGTGGTGGCCAGCAGGGCCCGCAGTGCGTAGTAGCCGGTTTCCGAGGCATCATCAATGGGGGTGCGCCCGCCCATGGCGAAAACTTGCAGGCAATCCAGGCGGACCTCGAGATTGGCCAGGTCAGCTCCTTCGCTGCGGGCGATGTCGGCAATGGAGCGCAGCATGATGGTGGTGGAAACAGGCAATTCCACGGCGATTCCCGCCAGTCCGAACACACCGCCTGCCCCGCCCGAGCCCATTGCCGCCGCCTTGTGCAAAAACAGCCGGGCGCGGCGAGGCTTTTTGCGCGAGCCAAGGGTTTGGACGGCGACTTCCATGGCCTTTTGAAGCGAGACCTCCACCGCGCCTTGAACCTTGTCGGACCAGTCCTCGGGCAAAAGCTTCAAGCCTTTCTCGACGGGGGTTCCCAGGGCCGAGGTCAGTCGGATGGCCAAGCCGGGGTTTTCGAGCAGCCGCTGCGCCTCGCGCAACTCCCCTACATCCTCAGGGGTCCATTCAGTGCGAAGTTCGATATCCGTCATACTGCCAGCATCCCGCCAACGGGCTTCCCCTTCTTCACGAACTGTGCCGAATGATGATCAGGTCGCCCTCCTGCACCACGTATTCCTTGCCTTCCAGCCGAAACTTGCCGGCGGCTTTGACGGCCTTGATTTCGCGGTGCTGCTCGAAGTCCTGCCAGGCGATCACCTCAGCGCGGATAAAGCCTCGTGCCAGGTCGGTGTGGACCTTGCCGGCGGCGTCCTTGGCGGTCTGGCCGGCCCGGACGTTCCAGGCCCGTACTTCGTCCTCGCTGTAGGTAAAGAAAGTGCGCAGATCGAGTGTCCGGTAGGCGGCGGCCAACACGAGGGGGGCGGCCAGCTCCTCCACCCCGAAGTCGCTCATGAACTCGGCTCGCTCCCCTTCATCCAATTGGGCCAGTTCAGATTCCAGCGAACCGCACAAGGCCTCGACCTGATCTGCTCGGCCTCGAAAGGGCGCCGCCAGTTCCTCTTCCTCCCCCAGTTGGCTCTCTCCGATATTGAGGATGATCAGCATGGGCTTGGCGGTCAAAAAGCCGAATCCGCGCAGCCGTTTGCGCTCCTGTGCCTGCAGTTGGGTTTGGCGGACGCCCTGCCCTTCTTCCAACACTTGGCGGATGCGGGTCAGTAGGGCGTGCTCGGCCAGGTCGTCTTCGTTGTCGCGCCGCTTGACGCTGCTGGCCAGGCGTTGAAGGCGGCCTTCCACCACGGCCAGGTCCGCCAGGACCATCTCGGAATAGAGGTTGTCCAAATCACGCCCCGCATCGATGGAACCGGTCGGGTGAGGGGCCACCTCGCTTTCAAAACAGCGCAGCACCAACGCCAGGGCTTCCGCTTCTCGGGTTTTGGCCACGTTTTGGTTGTCGAGCTTGGCAGCGCCGAACAGGCCGGGGAATTCGGCCAGTTCAACGGTGGCGTGAACCACCTTGCGGGGCTTGAAGGTCTCGGCCAGCAGGTCGAGGCGGGGATCGGGAACCTGGAGAACACTGATGCGGGCCTGCCCAGCGGCGCCTGAATGAAGGCCTCCGGCTTCGGCGTGGCCGGTGATGGCCGAGTGGATGCTTTTGACTCCCGACAGCGGAAGGCCGGTCAGTGCCAGTCTCATGGAGGCATTATACGGAGAAGGCACAGATCCGCCATAAGGCTGAGAATTCAGTCCATGGGATCATG
>JANQFM010000788.1 GCA_028277865.1 Acidobacteriota bacterium | reverse complement strand
CTTAATCTTCTGGTGCAAATCCGCGAGCCGCGAGGCCGGGTTTTCCGCTACGAAGGCCGGTCAATTCACTATATCCGACGCTCCTGGCTTGCCACCCTGAAACGTGCCCAGGTTCGCCATCTGAGATTTCATGATCTTCGTCACGCCTTCAATACCCGGCTGATGGAGGCCGGAGTACTCCAGGAGGTGCGCATGGCCTTGATGGGGCACGTCAATTCCCAGCGGGTGCATGCCACCTACACCCACATCGAGCTACCGACAAAGCGAAAGGCGATTCAAAGGCTCGAAGCCTGGGTGAAAACCCAAACCCAAAACCTACAGGAGGACAATGATGAGTAGCAAAGAAGAATCACGGCCCGACAAACCCAAGCGCAAACCCTGGCGCAAAAAGTCTCCCGAAGAGCTGGTGCTTCAACAGGAAGAGCGGCTCCGGCGGGAGATCGCAAAGCTCGAAGCGGAGATCTCGGAGAAACGGGAGCTCCTTGCAAAGTTCGAGCAGGCCCGGGCGATCTTTCAGGCCGAATAACCCTTTAAGGAGTTTGCCGCCCCGGCAGGCTCCTTTTTCAAACGAGAATATTTGAGGCAATCTGTGAGAAGCGGCAACCAAGAGGCTCTGGCCAATCACGAACGGATTCTGGCGCTCAAGCACGAGGCGACCCGGAACTTCATTCTGATGGGCCGAGCACTTAAGGAGAGCAAAGAGCGGGAGCACTACAAAGAGTTGGGCTACCCGACCTTTGAGGCCTATCTTGAGAGCCCATCTCTCTCAATCGCCAAGCGCAGCGCCTACTCACTGATCGCCATTTACAGAACCTTTGTCGAAGAGCTGGGCTATTCGGCCTCCGACCTTGCGGCAGTGGACTATTCCAAGCTGGACCGCCTGCTGCCGCTTTTGAGTGTGCAACCGGTTGCACATAGGGAATGGGTCGAGAAGGCCAAGACGCTGCCCCGGCGGGTGCTTGAGGAGGAGGTGAGAAGCGCTGCTGTACTGCGCGGGCCAAGTGAGCGGCTGTCAAAACAGGCAACTCGCCGAATTCGGCCACACGACTTGAACGGCTGGGTGAACACCATCCAGTGCGGAGACTGCCTGGAGCTTCTCGCCCAGCTACCGAGTGATTCCATTGACTGCTGCGTCACCTCGCCGCCCTACTGGCAGCTCCGCGACTATGGCGCTCAGGGGCAAGTTGGCCTCGAGCCGACCTTCTCGGAGTATGTCGAACGTCTTTGCACGATCTTTGATGAGGTCCGGCGGGTTCTCAAAGCGGAAGGGACTTGCTGGGTGGTCCTGGGCGACACCTTCTCGGGCAGTAATTGCGGAAGAGCCGACTCTCGCGCAATGGATGCCCTAGGAAACCTGCCTCGTGAGCGCTACCGCGGCCAGCGGGCCGGAAGAACCAGCTTGCCTAATAAGTGCCTGGTGCAGATCCCGTCACGTTTCGGAATCGAGATGACCAACCGGGGTTGGATCTTGAGGAATGAAATCATCTGGCACAAGCCGAACTGCCTGCCCGCCTCGGTCAAAGACCGCTTCACAGTGGACTTCGAGCGGGTCTTCTTTTTCACCAAGTCACCGAAGTACTGGTTTGAGATGCAGTTCGAACCGCAGAAGCAATCCTCTCTGGAACGATTAAAGAAGCCTTGGAACGGGAATAATAAGCGAGGCTATCCCGGCCAATCGCAGCACCATTTGCAGAATTATTTTAATAAGACTGACGAAGAGATTGCCCGGCTGCCGGGCCGGAACAAGCGCTCCGTCTGGAAAATCCCGACAAGGTCTTTCAAGGCCGCTCACTTCGCCACTTTCCCGCCGGATCTCATAAATACCCCTATCAAGGCTGGGTGTCCCGAGAACGGAATCGTTCTCGATCCGTTCTGCGGCAGCGGAACGACCGCGGTTGTGGCCGCCCAACTGGGGCGGCAGTTTCTTGGCCTGGAAATTAACCCGGATTATGTGCAGCTAGCGAGGGACCGGCTTAGACATCATGGATTTCGACAGCGCCCGGATCGGGCTTTATCAACTAAATCCCTAAACCAACACAAAGGAGAACCATCATGAAAGAGATCATTATTGCCGTTGCCGGAAGCGAAGGCAAAAACGAGTACAAGGACGTCAAGATCCTCCCCGCGACAAAAGTTCGCGACGTCCTCGGAAAGCTCAAGCTGCAAGGCTTTCAGCTCATGAAGCCGGAAGGCGGTGCCTTTCACTTCAACGACGACCTTTACCAGGCCGTCGAGAAGGGTCAGAAGATCTTCGCTGCCAAGGCGGATGTCGAGGCGGGGCTTGCCGCATGAGCTTCTGGCAATCACTTCGGGGGCTGTTCTTGGGCTGGGTCCAGGAGCAGCCCCGTGAAGAAAACGCAACCCAAGTTCCTTATGCGGAGGCGGAGCCGATGCGCAGGAAGGTCTTTGTCGTGGGGCCGAGCGGCGGCACCTGGTTGGTGGTTCCTGGCGATGCTTCGGTGATCGGGCCGGCGGAAGATGCGGAGACAGTCATCGGGCCGAGTGCTATGAGCACTGTCGCGCCTCCTGAGCGAGGTGCTTGGGACGAGCGAGGGTGGAGCCGGGAGCTTAAGCAGGGCGAAGAGGTCTACAAGGGGTTTTTCCAAGTCGCGAACCGGCGCACCAGAACAACCCAGACCTTTCCAGGAGTCATCTTCGTGAGGCGCAGGAAGATTGTCACCTGCATTGCCGATCCGCCGCCTGAGATCAAGCGCCACCCGAAAGGGCCGTGCTTTACCCCGATTCAAAAACCGTGGTTTCGCCTCAACTGGTTCCGTCCGGCAAAGAATGTGGATGACGCGATTTTGTACATGGAGAAGATCTTGGATGAGTGCATCAACGGGAGGAAGCAATGAGACTATTTCGCAAAAACAAACCGACAGGTCGTCCCAGAGAACTTTTGCGCAAGCTTGGAGCTGCTTTGGATCTGGAATTCAGTCGGAACACAAGGCTGCTCCGTGATTTGCTCAAAAGCTCGACAGACGAAACCGCGTTACTCGCTGCAATCAAGCAGATCCAGCGGGTCCGCGAGCAGATCGAAGAACCGCTGGGCGAACCTGAGTGCTCTTCATCAAGAATTCACGCGCAACTCTCGGGATTGACCGAAGACGTGCTGGGAAGTCTGCAAGCCCAGCCGCAGGACAAACACGATGCCCGTCAGGCTTTCGCCCGCTGCATCACCCTCCTCATTGCCGCCAGCCGTTCTCTCGGAGCTCGTAGCAGGCCCCAGGTTGAAATGGTTCGGAGAAAGGTGCTGGTGTCTTCCGATCTTCTCCTGCAGGCGCACTTCACACTATTGCCGCCGGAGCGGATGCTGGTCGGCGCCGGACGGACAGCAGGAAGCGAAAGTGTGCTGCACAGCCTGTTTGACGTGACCGGCGCTCACCACTCAAGCCATGTCCACTCTGACCCCGAGCGGCTGGCCAGAGCGCTTATCACCATGGAGAGAAGCGGGAGCTTCCTTCTGGCCTGGCTGCACTCCCATCCAGGAAGGGGAGCGGCGGCAACCCTCCCGAGCGCCATCGACTTTCGCCAGCACGACGACTGGATTCGGGATTACTCGGAAAATCTCTTGAGCGTCATCCTGACGGCAGATGGCCATATTCGCTTCTGGGGCAAAGCCCTGGAGTCGGGCCGGATCGCGCCGCAGGTGACTGGCCGAGGTGTTGTCAGAACGGAGGAGCCCAATGTCTTTAGAATCGAGCAGTGAATTTGCAGCACTCTCCCTTGAACCGGAAGAAGCGGCGGTGACGTTCGAGGCGACGGGCTTGCCGGAACCGCATCCGGCGGAAGCGGACACGTTCGCAAGGCACGAAGACGTTCCGGGCCACAATCAGGAAGCGCTCTCTGCCGCCCGCGTGATCTTTGTTGGCGCAGGAGGGCTCAACTCCTGGAATGCGCTTGGTATGGTGCGTTCCGGGCTGCGCTTTCTGACAATTATCGACCCGGACATTGTCGAGCGCACCAATCTGACCCGTCAGCTCTACTATGGGGATGATCTGGCAAAGCCCAAAGCGACCAGCCTAGCCCGAAACCTCCTCCCACACATGACAGCAGATGGAACTGTCACCGGGCTTGCCATGGGTTTCGAGGAGGCGGCCCTTGAGTACCCGCTGGCGTGCGACCTATTGGTTGTCGGGGTGGACAACAACGCCTGCCGCTTAGCAAGCACGAGGTTCGCAAAACAGCATGGGATTCCGGCGATTTTCTCGATGCTTTCCCTGGATGGCATGCGGACCCAGTGCTTCCTGCAGGGGCCGGGCGGGGTGGACGCCTGCCTGTGGTGCGCCCTCCCCAACCTCGACCCGGAAACAGCAGCCCCGTGCGCTGCCGCCGTGATCACGAGCTGCTTCCTCGCCTCGTCGTTCACGCTCTTCTTTGCCCACCGGGCGTTCATGGGCTGGCCCGATGGGGTGGAGCGGTTCAACTGGCAGGAGGCTGACCTTCTGGGGACGGCCCCGGATCACCGCGGGCTGGTTCCGAGGCGTCCGGACTGCCGGGTTTGCGGGACTTGAGCCTCTGCCTGGCGCTTCTGATCCGCTTCGCCAAATGGCGGTCATAGGTCAGGCGCTCATTAAGCCTTCTCATGCAGTGGGC
>JANQFM010000742.1 GCA_028277865.1 Acidobacteriota bacterium | reverse complement strand
GTAGGCACCGCTTCCGCCAAGGCGGCTGCGGAGGTGCCCGACAAAAGCATCGGCATGAGAAACAACCTCTTCAAAGTCTTGTTCATGGGTGGCAATTCTAAAGCTTCCGGATGCCGGGAGCCAAAGGAAAGGGAGAGGTTTCACGCAGAGGCGCGGAGACGGGGGCGCAATGCCATTTCTCCTCCCTTATCCCTCTCCCTCCGCGTCTCTGCGCCTCTGCGTGAAACCTCCCTTCCCGACTTTCCGCCCGCCGGTGTTATAGTCTGGCCATGGCATTTAAAAAGATTTTATGCGCCGTCGATTTTTCAGAACCGTCTATGGCAGCCTTTCAACGTGCAGCCGAAATGGCCCGTCGGACCGAGGCGGAACTCTTCCTGCTGCATGCCATGGAAGCCCGGCCCGTCATTTCACAGTGGTATCCCATCGAAGGACTGGGCGAGATGTCGGTGGAACTGCAGGAAAAGGCCAAGGAAGCCATGGAATCGCTGCTGCGTTCCGCTCAGGAGAGCCTGCTAGGAGTGAACGTCAAAACAGCCATCACCAGCGGGCGCGGCTTTGAGGAGATCCTGGAAAACGCCCGCGTCTGGGGCGCCGATCTGATCATCCTGGGCGCCCGCGGTTCGGCAGGGGTCGAGAACATCCTGATGGGCAGCACGGCCCAGCGAGTGGTGGATCTTTCCGATTGTTCGGTCCTGGTGGTCAAAAGCAGCGGAAATGGGGAGGCCCGCTAACCCGGGTACCTCACGGGCTGCCTACTGCGGAACCGCCATCACCCGTCCTGGCTGCGTTTTCACACGGTCGGCCTGTCCGACGTCAGGCAGTACGCCTGCGAAGACTGCTCGCGGCGATGGAGGCCACGTGCCAGGCTTGTCCCGGTCGGGCTGTGTGTAGTAACCAGACCCGCTTCAAAGAACGCTATCGCCACCAGGCAGCTTGACTCCGTGGAGCGGTGTTTCATGGCTGAGATCCCAATCGCCGGCAAATCGGCCTGGGCTATTTCACCCTGGCAGGGTCATACAACACAGCCTCTGCTCCCATGCATCAGCCCTGTCATCCCTTCAGTCAAGGCATTGTGCAGCCGACGGCAGGACAGGAATCGTTCTTGCTTGAAGAACCCATTTGATGAATTGACGGCAGCTTCTCAGATGCACAGGATTTAATGGAAAGGCAGGGGCCGAAATGAAGGCCAGAATCAACCGCACTCTTTTGGACCACATGGTCAGCCTGCGCAGGGATCTGCACCAGCATCCGGAGCTGAGCTGGCAGGAAGAACGAACCACTGAAAAGATCCGCTCCAACCTGAATCGCCTCGGCATCGCCAACCGGCGTCTTCTCGATACCGGGATCGTGGCTGATCTTCCAGGGCCCCAGGGCGTACCCTGCGTCGCGCTGCGCGCTGACATCGATGCCCTGCCGATCACGGAAGAGACCGGTTTGCCCTTTTCCTCACAGCACCCGGGAATCATGCACGCCTGCGGACACGACGGGCACACCAGCATGCTGCTGGGGGCCGCCGAGCTTCTGATGCAGGAAAAGCAGCTTCCGGCCCCGGTGCGGCTGATCTTCCAGCCGGCCGAAGAAAAGGGCTCAGGCGCCAAGGCAATGATCCAGGCCGGAGCCCTCGAAGATGTGGGAATGATCTTCGGCGGTCACCTGGACCGGCGCTTTCCGGCGGGTACGCTGGTGGTTACCGAAGGGCCGGTCAATGCGGCCACCGATCGTTTTTACATCGAAATTCGGGGCCAGGGGGGACATGCCGGCCACCCTCATGAAGCCGTGGACGCGGTGGTGGTGGGCAGCCTGATGGTCATGGCCATCCAGACCATCGTCTCGCGCGAAGTCAATCCGGCTCATCCGGCCGTCGTTTCAGTGGGCCGCTTCGAAGGCGGAACGGTGGCCAATGCCATTGCCGGACAGGCAACTCTGGAAGGGACCATCCGGACTCAGGACAGCAAGGTTCGAAAACATTTCAAGAATTCCATCCGCCGTATCGCCGAGTCGGTCGGCAGCCTTCACGGAGCCCAAGTGAATCTGCGCATCCTCTCGGGGACCCCCCCGCTGAGCAATGCTCCCGAAATGGCCGAGTTGGCCCGCCAGGCAGCTCGTCAGGTGGTCCGGGAGAGCAGCATCCAAAAACTGACTTTGGCCAACATGGGCGGAGAGGACTTCAGCTATTACCTGGAACAGGTTCCCGGCTGCTACATCCGCTACGGAAGCCGCATCGCCGGACGGGAGAATTACCCGGCCCACTCCAGCAAATTCGATTTCGATGAGAAGGCCCTGGGCCCCGGCGCCACCTGGCTCAGCCGGGTGGCCTTGACGGCCGGCCAAGCCCTGGCCGATCAGTGCGGCTGCTCCAACAAATGCTGAAGCCGATCCCGCATGCCGTCGACGCCGGGCTTGACCTTGCCTCATGCGTCAAATAAACGCATGACGAACTGATCCGGGAGTTTCACGCCTTCGAGCAAAGCGGTGTAAGCTTGCAAACAAAGCCGCAAAGAATACAAAGAACGCAGAGTAAAGAAAAGCAAGGGATTATCGGCTACAAGTTGATGACCCATCAGTAAGAATTCAGCTAACCCGTCCGGCCACCACCGGGCCCGTCCCGGTGGGGTCTTGATTGACAGCTAGAGCCGGATTCCCGCAGGTCCCGGCCACCACGGGGGCCTGTCCCCGTGGGGCCATGTTTGACCTTGCTGGCTTGCGGGGGTCGTCTCGGGCGGCAGGGCGCACTAGAAATGATCGAGAGTGCATAAACGGGTGCCGGCGATGGACTGGGAAGCGGAGCAGCTGGAGAGCCCTGTTTGGCAGGCTGGGCACCCGCCGCATTATTCGAAGCCAATCACCGCCCCACGGGGGCGGGCCCCGTGGTGGCGCTATTCTCTTTTCATGGTTTCTAGCTGTCAATCATGGTCCCCACGGGGACAGGCCCCGTGGTGGACCCAGAGAAGCTGGCGGCCATGCACCTGACGGGTCAACCGAATGGTTACACTCATCAAAATCCTCAGTGAAATTCCCTCACTGACTGGAGGTACGGCCGCAGCCGGCCCTGGAAGCGATCCAGGAGAATTTGATCAAAAGGAGCGACAAAGCTTCGAATTCGGATGGTTCGACCGTCGTCCTTTCGGATGACCTCCACGCAGCCGAAGGGATCCGAGGCTGGAAGCAATGGTGGCCACGTGCCGGGCTTGTCCCGGTCGGGCTGTGTTTAGTAACCAGACCCGTTTCAAAAAACGCTGTCGCCACCACGGAGCTTGACTCCGTGGAGCGATGTTTCATGGTTGGGATCCCAGTCGCCGACGAATCCTCCCAGCCCTGGCAAACTCGAGCAGCCAGCACCACCGACCCTCCGCAGCTCCGGAAACTGGAAGCCTTCGCGGGCATTTGCTGCAGTCCGGCAATTTCGCCCTTTGCGCTGGAAACATCGCCCC
>JANQFM010000733.1 GCA_028277865.1 Acidobacteriota bacterium | reverse complement strand
TGCGGGCCTCTCCCTCTGGAGGGGTTCCGATCCTGGCAGCCGAAAGGGTCCAGACTCCAGACCAGAGGCCCGCAAGATGCGGGCGCTCCAAAAAAACTTGACTCAAATGTGAAGAATATCGAAACCCTAAAGCCCTAGCGGCCTAGTCAGCTTCAATAAGCAATGCTTTGCGTCTTTGCGTCTTGGCGCGAAACCTCTTGCTTAACCACGAAACGCCTTACCTGCAAAGCGCATCTTGGAAGCTTGAGGCTGGCGGCGGACGCGTTGCGCCAGTGGACGCCTTGCAGCCGAGCCAGTATATTGAACTTCAGGGCGCCAAGAGCCGGGAGACCCTTCTCCCTGGCGGGAAGACCCACGATGGAGGCCAACAAGATGAAAACGCCCGATGCCCTCGCCCTCGCCACTCTCCCTGAAAAGGAATCGGATCCCATGCAGGGGCTGGTGCAAGACTTGCTGTCTAAACTGGGCGAAAACCCGCAACGCGAAGGATTGCAGAAGACTCCCGAACGGGTGGCCCGCGCCTGGAAGTTCCTCACCAGCGGCTATGAGCAGTCCTGCCAAGAAATCCTCAACGGGGCGCTCTTCAGCGTCGAGTACGACGAAATGGTGATCGTGCGCGACATCGAGCTTTACAGCATGTGCGAGCATCACCTGCTGCCCTTTTTCGGCAAGTGCCACGTTGCCTACCTGCCCAGCAATAAAGTGATCGGTTTGAGCAAGATTCCTCGTCTGGTGGATATGTTCGCACGCCGATTGCAGGTTCAGGAACGCCTGACCCAGCAGATCGCCCAAACGGTCACCAAGTGGATCAACCCCAAGGGCGTGGCGGTGGTGATCGAGGCCCGGCACTTATGCATGATGATGCGGGGCGTCGAAAAACAGAACAGCAGCATGATCACCTCAGCCATGCTGGGGCAGTTCCGCGACGACCAGCGGTCCAGGGACGAGTTTTTGGAACTGGTCGGCATACACCGAAGATGAACAAATGAGCAGCCTCACCCGGACGGCGAAAGCGGGCCTGATCGTCTTGTTGGGGGCGGTTACAATCCCGCTGACGGCCCAAAGCCAGGATCCGCGACCTGAAGACCCGGAGTTTCGTGTCGATGTCAACTTGGTGACCATTCGCTTTTCGGTCAAGGATTCTCAAAGCCGTTTCGTCAACAACCTGTCCCAGCAGGACTTTCGGGTCTACGAGGACGGCCTGCCCCAGGAGATTCTATTTTTCGAGCCCCCAAAAAGCACCTCGACCCACAAGCCCGGACTCTGGCTGGCCTTCCTGATCGACGTGAGCGGCAGCACCTTCGCCACACGCGCCGAGCAGATTCTGGCTGCCCGCACTTTCTTCGACAATCTGCAGGAGTTCACCCGAGTGGGCGTCTTCGGCTTCACCGACAAGCTGATCGACTTCCAAGACTTCACCACCAACCGCGAACTGGCCGTCAAGGCCTTTGCCGATGCGCGGCGCCATCTGGGACAAACGGCCATCTACGAATCGCTCAATGCCTTGATGGCCCGAATGCGGACTGCCGGCATCGCCTCGGGCCGCAAGGTGGTGATCGTCATCTCGGATGCCATTGATGAAGACTTCCAGCTTTCCGCCCAGAGCATCGCTTTGGCCCGTCGCGACTCCGTTTCGGTCTATACGATCCTGGTGCCCTCGGCCGCCCAGCTCTATATCAGGCCCGAAGTCATAAATGGCAATTCCGGCAACCCCCCTCAGGAAGCCCTCAAGCGGGACAGGCAAAGATCGTCCTTCCAACGGCTTTCCCGCCAGACCGGGGGCTTGCACTTCAGCGGCTTCGGCGCCATCTTGGATTTCGATCAAACCCTGGCCCAGATCACCGACAGCGTCTTCGGCAACCTCTACACCCTGGCCTATTCAACCGAAGACCTTACCCGCCGCAAGGAAGAGCGCGACATCCGGGTCAGCATCGTCCCTGCCGGCCTGCAGGCTTCGGCCCTGTTCAGCAGCTTGCCGGAACATCTCAACGCCAAGAAAAAGTTCATCGCCGCCCTTTTCGGCGACGCTGCCAACTTCAGCGAGCTGCAGATGGATCTGGACTATCGGGAGATCGGCGCCTCCATCGACCTCCTCCGTCCCAGCGGAGGCGGCGCGAGCGGACAGTCCTTCCGGCTGAAGATCAATCCCCTGACTCTCAGCGGCGACCGTCACGGCGTACGGACCCAGTTGGGGATCGTGGGGCAGCTGCTCGACCGCGAAGGCAACGAAGTGGTGCGCCTGCGCGAGGTTCTGCGCGTCAACATGCCGGCCCGAGACGTCCTGCAGGGCGACGGGATCATCTACAACAACAAAATCATGGCCCCCGAAGGGGTCTACAACTTCCGCCTGGCCATCCTGGAAATCTCCACCTGGAAAATGACCGCTTTTGAAACAGTGGTCAACATCGGCTGAACCATGAACGAGAGGCGCATTGTCCGGCATCTTCAGCAGTCATTGCCTGGATTGCTGGCCGTCTATGCCTTCGGCAGCCGTGCACAAGGGACTGCCAACCGGGACAGCGACCTCGATTTGGCGGTGCTGGTCGAAGGCAAGGCGGATTCGGTCCAACTGTGGGAGTTGGCTGCAGAAGTGGCGGACATCGTCGACTGCACAGTGGATTTGCTGGACCTTCGCCGAGCATCCACCGTGATGCAGCATCAAATCGTCACCGCCGGACGGCGCCTGTGGGCCAAGGATGCCCAAGCGCCGATTTATGAGAGCTTCATTCTGAGCGAAAAAACAGCCCTGGACACTGCTCGGGCAGATTTGCTGGAGGAAATCCGCAGGGAAGGGCGGGTCTATGGCCGATGATGTCTTGATCAACAAGGCTGCCAGCATCGAACGCCGTGTCGCCCGGGCACGCGAAGAATATCAGCGTGGTCCGGAGAGCTTCGCCGACGACTTTACCCGCCAAGATGCCGCCGTCCTCAACATTCAACGAGCTTGTGAAGCGGCGCTGGACATGGGGCAGCACCTGATCCGGCGAGAGCGCCTGGGCCTGCCCCAGAGCGCACGCGATGTATTCGCCCTGCTGGCTGACGGCGGCTGGATCGACGCAGAGCTGGCCGGTGCCCTCAAGCGGATGGTGGGCTTCCGCAACATTGCTGTGCACGAATATAGAGAGCTTCAACTGTCCATCATCGTGTCGGTGATCACCCGGCACTTGAACGACTTTCTGCAATTCAGCCAGGCGCTCCTGCGGCGTGACGCCAGCCCAAGGCGGCGCTAGCCCGGCTCGTTGAGGAAGAACGGGGCCGTGTCGGGGCAAATGGCGCAGCTATGCCCATTTTTTAGGGAAGATCTACGTCGCCGCTTTTGCGCCGGAGGCGCAGCAAGAAGGTAGCCGGTGGTCGAGCTCAGCGACACCACCGGAAGCGATTCAAAAGCGGATCGCACCCCGGCAGGGGTGCAGGAGTCGATTCGAGCACCGCTCTTTCTGACATTGGCGGGCTTGCCAAAACCTGCTCTCCGTCAGGCTATCTCGGATCACGCTCCAGGTACTCCTTCAAAGCGACTGCATTGTTGAAGCGCTGCTCGCGGGAGGCGAATACAAAGGTCACCCATCCGATTTCGAGGCGCTCGCGGATGGGGGTGAGCGCCTCTGGCCGAGTTTGCAGTTCCTCAAAGTAACGCCGCTTGAACTCCTTCCACTTAGCTGGGTCGTGGCCGAACCATCGCCGCAGAGGAGTCGAAGGAGCAGCCTCCTTGCACCACAGGTCGATGCGCGCGTTCTGTTTGGAAATGCCCCGAGGCCAAAGGCGTTCCACCAGAATGCGGCAGCCGTCTGATGGTGACGGCTTTTCGTAGGCCCGTTTGAGCAAGATGGCCATGGTCGGCTCCCGCGCTGTCATGGGGTGAATCCAGCCTTGAGGTGCCAAGCATAGCTTATTCGGCGCTGCCGCAGGGGCGGGAAACGGGAAGCCTGAGACCGGGAACCGGCACAAAGGGACGCCGGGAAAATCAAGCCAGCCGGGGTCTTCGGGAGTGTCGTCCATGGCAGGCCTTGACCGCTTCCGGATCTCGGATCTCACTGCCGGTTCCTGCTCCCAAAGCCGTCGATTCTACGAAGCCCGGACCCGATGTGGTAGATTGTCGGCGTCACAAGTGTGGCCTCTTCGTCCGTTGTGGTGTGCCCGCGGCCAAGGCAGAGCGCGGAACAATTCCGCAGTCCCCCTTCCGATTCCACTGGACCACCGGCGCAGCGCTTCACTTGAACGGTTGAATGAATGTCTTCCTTCTGGGAGTGGAAAAACTTTCGGGGACCTGGTAGCTGGAGACGATTGAAATGGAAGCCCTCCCTGCAGGAGGAGCGCAGGAGTTAGGAAAGAAATGAGCAAGCGAATCTATGTTGGAAACCTGTCCTTTGATTGGCACGAGCATGACGTGACCGACCTTTTCGAAAACTATGGCAAGGTGAGCGATGTGCACATGCCGATCGATCGCGCCACCGGCCGTCCCCGCGGTTTTGCTTTCGTGGAAATGGACGATGAAGAAGCCGATGCTGCCATCCAGGCGCTGGACGGCCAGGAACACGGCGGACGCAGCCTGCGTGTCAACGAAGCACGCCCTCGTACGGAAAGCCATTCCCGCTGGTAAGAATCTGAAAATCGAAAGGCTGTGAGGCTTGAGAAAGCAAGCCTGGAAGAGGCTCCAGGCCTCACAGCACCCATCATCCTCACCGCCGCCAATCCGGTGCCTCGTATCCCCGTTGTTGCTCAAGCAGGGAACAAAAGAACCAAGAGCCTGTAGCGCTGCCCGTCAAGCGGCTTCATGCAAGATCGTTGTCGCGAAGAGCCGGTCGCCTCGGGGAGACAGGTCGCGGGGGAAGCCGTTCCAATTCTTCAACAAGAGGGGCTGGGGCAGCTTGTCCAGGTAGCGCAGCGCGAAGGCTCGAAGAGCGACGAAGTAACTCGCCCGGATCACTTCTTCGGCCTTGTCGATCATCTCGTCCAGCATGTTCAAGGCGGCCATCCCGCAGGGAACGATGTCCTGGTTGTTGCTTTCGCAAGAAAAGCTCAAGGTGCGTGACGGTATCGAGTAGGCCCGGATCGACTGGACCAGGGCTGAAATCAACTGGTGGATCCCCTTGACATGAAGGTCCGAGGGCGATTCGAGGTTGAAGGGAAGGCCGTGGCTCAGTTCGGGGTCCATCAAAAGCAACACCTGCCGGTCCAGCATTTCGCAAATCCTTCCGCAGATGTCGGCCAGCGAATCAGCGGCGGTGGCGATTCCGGCGGCATAGAAAAGCCCTCCATGCTGAATGCGGAGCTTCCCTTGGCCATCCGTCAGGATGACTGGATTGTCAGCCACGCTGAGGGCTTCTTGGAGGATCTTCTGCTGGGCAAATTGCCGGATGTCGGCAAGATTGCCCATGACTTGAGGACTGCAGCGAATGCTGTAGCGGTCCTGGATAGGCGCCCCTTCAACTTCCAGAAAGCTCCTGCCGATCTCCCGGAGCAGCCTCTTGCGAAAGGCGGCAATCGACTCTCCGGCTGCGGCGACTCCGGCCTGCAGTTTGTTGTATTCGAATACGGGAGAGAGAAAGAAGCTGTCGGTCACACCCTGGGACAGCGACACCAAGCCCACAACCTCAGTCGCTTGGGCCATGATGCGATCCGTTTTGACCCATTGGTCCACGGCATACGACGACATCATTGCATTGGTGTTGACCAGTCCCAATACATCGCGGGGCCCTGCAGGAGGGTGATCCTTGAATATCGGCGCAACCGCGTGAGCCATGGGGATCAGATCCCCGCTGGCGCCCAGGGAGCCGTGGCGCGGCACCGACGCCAGCTCATCCGCCCGGGATGCCTCGACGAGGCGCCGAAAGGTCGAGGGGTGTATTCCGGAGATGCCTCGGGAAATCTTCAGGGCCTGCAGGCGAAGAGCCCTCCGCACCACCCTGTCCGGCAGCGGCTCGCCGACACCGACGGAAAGATAGGCCAGCAGCTCCTGACTATGCTCCTTCCAGTCTTTGTCGATGATGTTCTTGACGTTGAACCCGAACCCGGTGTGGATCCCGTAAACGGATCCTTCGTTTTGTTGAATCCCCCTCATCAGGTTGTTGTATGAATCTTCCACCCTGCGCAAGTCTTCCCGTTCGATTGCAAAAGGTGTCTCGTGATAGCCAAGAAGGCGTATTGCTTCGATATTCTGATAGGTCATTTCGATTCCATCCACTCCTCAAATCGGATCGTTGAGGGCACGCAGCGGACTGCTGCGAGGGCATCGCAAAAGCCCGCCTGCGGCTCTTTGCGGGATCCGTTTCTACGACCAAGGGACTCGGACTTCGGTGCCCGGCGATCAGCGGCGAAGCCGCATTTCCGCATGCCGTCCCGCACTTGACAAGAGCCTTCGGTTCCTTCCCAACCGTGACGAAGGATAACCGATGGCATTTTCTCACTTCAACCGAGGCGGCAGGAGGCTGCCTTCACCCCGGTCCCGCCGCCACATCTTCCGCATCAGGCCATCTTAGAGAAGCGAACTTGTTTGAGCGGCTGCTTTTCTTGTCCACGAACCTTGCGCTCTTCTGCCGGCAACTTATAAAGTGAAGCCAGGCTGGGAGTCGATTTGCGGAGGCAGGCCCGGGTTTGCACCGGCGATTCCCAGCAAGCTGAGTTGAGAGGGAAGGAAGATGAGAACCTCATCATTGACAATCGGGCGCCATCTGGTCGAGCAGGAGAGGAAAGTCCCCGAAGCCACTGGCGATTTTACGGCGCTCCTGTGGGATCTGACCATCGCCTTCAAGATCATCAACCACGAGGTCAACAAGGCCGGATTGGTGGATATCCTGGGTTGGACGGGCGATCGCAACGTCCACGGCGAGAAGGTGCGCAAGCTGGATCAATTCGCACACGAAACAATCTTCAAGGCCATGGACCACGGGGGGCACCTTTGCGCCATGGCCTCCGAAGAAGAGCCCCGTGTGATGCTTATTCCGGGAAAGTTCAAGAAAGGCCGCTACGTGCTGCTCTTCGACCCTCTGGACGGCTCGTCCAACATCGACGTCAATGTCAGCGTCGGCACCATCTTCTCCATCCTGCGCAAGAGGACCCCAGGGCCGGACGGCACCTTGGAAGACTGCCTGCAGCCCGGCTGCGAACAGGTGGCGGCCGGGTATTGCGTCTACGGGTCGAGCACCATCATGGTCTACACCTCGGGGCATGGCGTTCACGGCTTCACCCTGGACCCCAACATCGGAGAGTTCCTCCTTTCCCACCCCGACATCCGCATTCCCCGACGGGGCGGAACCTACTCGATCAATGAAGGCTATTCCGGAACTTGGGACGAGCCGACCAGGCGCTACATCGAGAATCTGAAAAGCCCTCAAGCCCGCGGCGGCAAGGGATATTCCATGCGCTACGTCGGATCGCTGGTGGCCGACTTTCACCGCAACCTCTTGGTGGGAGGCGTATTCCTGTACCCGGCCACCTACAAGGATCCGAACAAGCCCAAGCCCAAATTGCGGCTGCTTTACGAGGCCAATCCACTGGCCTTTGTGATCGAGCAAGCGGGAGGCAAGGCCTCGACGGGCCGCCGACGCATCCTGGACATTGAGCCCCAATCGCTGCATCAGAGGGTGCCACTGGTCATCGGCAGCCCCGAGGAAGTCGACCTTTACCTCAATTACGCGTCCGGCAAGGAAAGCTGAATCTTGCCGAACACCGATGCGTCTATTGTCGGAGAGGGAGGGGGCGTGTCTTGAATCTCTAGTCTTTTGGCGTCATGCCCCTCGCTTGCGATGCCTGAATTCAACAATTGAAACCTCAAGCTACGACCCCAACCCGGAGCAGCAATGCCCGAAACAAAGACAACAGCTTCATCCAAGACGCAAGAGCCCCTTGTGCCCGCCAGACCTGACGAAGAGGGCGGCAAGGGCCTTTCCAGCCTCATACAGCGCCCTGGCGAATCTTTGCCCAATGAGGTTTCGGGGACGCTGCAGAAGCTGGACCCGCTGCGCCGATACCTGCTGGAAGTCAGCCGGTACGAACCCCTCAGCGCTGAGGAAGAGCACCGATTGGCCCTGCTTTACCGGAAAGAGAAGGACCATCAGGCCGCCTACCGCCTGGTCACCTCCAACCTGCGCCTGGTGGTCAAGATCGCCATGACCTACCACCGCTTCTACTCCAATGTGCTGGACCTGATCCAGGAAGGCAACATCGGTTTGATGGAAGCGGTCAAGCGCTTCGACCCCTACAAGGGCGCCCGGCTGCCCACCTACGCTTCCTGGTGGATCAAGGCCTACATCATCAAGTTCATGCTCGACAACTTCCGCATCATCCGCATCGGCACCACCAACGAAAAGCGCAAGCTGCTCTTCGGCCTCAAGAAGGAAAAAGAGCGATTGCGCCTGCAGGGAATCGAGCCCACCGCCAGGCGTATCGCCAAACGCCTCAACGTGAGTGAAAAGGCTGTCAAAGAGATGGCGCCCACCATCGAATCCAACGACCTGAGCCTGGACAGCTATGTGGGCGAGGACGACTCCTTGCGCTTCGTCGACACCCTCACCGATAGTGTCGAGATGGTGGACGAGCGGCTGGCCCGCCAAGAGCTGAAGGACATTTTCGAACGCAAATTCCGGGAGTTCTCCGATACGCTCAAGGAACGCGAGAAAGTCATCCTCCAGCAACGCCTGATGAGCGATGAGCCCAAGACCCTGCGGGAGCTGGCCGACCGCTACGGCGTCAGCCGAGAAGCCATCCGACTCAACGAGAAGACCTTGGTCAAGAAGATCAAAGCCTACATGCAGCGAGAATTGAAGGGCATCACCGAACTGGAATTCGGGCTGACCGGATAGGGAGAGTTTCACGTAGAGCTGCAACATACGCTAAGCAAGGAAAGAAAAAAGTAAAGCCGCAAAGAGAACTGACAACTTCGGCTTGAAGATGCTGAGACGGGTTTCGTTTTCCTTTATACCAATTCATTCTTTTTCATCTCTTTTCATGCAGGTTCGTCAACTTTCGAATTGGCCTATCTGATATCCTGGAAGGATGTTAGAAGCCGTGGGGTTGGTTTTTCTATTCGGATTAATCACCGCCCTGGCA
>JANQFM010000701.1 GCA_028277865.1 Acidobacteriota bacterium | reverse complement strand
GCAGGCAAGGCAAATGGGTGTTGCAGCGGCGCAAAGTGGTCGATGATGCCTTATTTGCCCAAATGGAGGAGAGGTGCGCCGAACTGGCACTCAAGGCTCAGCCCGGAGAGGGGGATCCTCTGCTCATCCTGATCGGCCCACGCAACTTGGGACAGTCCTACCTGAGCGAGGAGTTGGCTGTGCTGAGGGCGCTGGCCGCCCAGCTGGGCCGTACCCTGGAAAACCTGCGCCTGCATGAGCGGACACGCCGCCAGGCCGTCCGCCAGGAAGAGCTGGAAAAACTGGCCGGAGAGGCTCAGCTGCGCGCCTTGAGAGCTCAGATCGATCCCCATTTCTTCTTTAATTCGCTCAATTCCCTGGCCCAGCTGACCGCCGAGGACCCCCAAGCCGCCGAACGGCTCACCGAGGATCTGGCCGACCTGTTCCGTATGCGCTTTCGGACCCAGGAGGATCTGATCCCGCTGGCTGAGGAACTGAAGCTGGTCGAGACCTACCTGCGGGTTGAGAAGGTGCGCCTGGGCGATCGGCTTCAGGTCCATCGCAGCATCGAGCCCGGATTGGGCCTGACCGCTGTTCCAGTGCTCTCGATACAGCCTCTGATCGAAAACGCCGTCCGTCACGGGCTGGGGCGGTCGGCCCAGCCGGGCTACGTTCGCCTTCAGGTCGAGCGGCGAGGCAACAGGGTTCGGGTGACCGTCAGCGACAGAGGGAAAGGCCTAAAGGGTCGAGAGCCGGACCAGATCCTCAACGACGGCGTGGGGCTTTCCAATGTTCACGCCCGATTGCAAGCGCTCTACGGGGATTGCTGGGGCGTCCGCTGCCGGGAAGGCAGTCGGTGCGGGGCCGTCTTCTGGTTCGAGGTGCCCTGCCCAAAGGCCGTCGCAGAAGAGATGGAGGCGGCTTCGTGACGGCTGCAATCCGTTGCCTGATCGTGGACGACGAAGCGCTGGCCCGGCGCCGCTTGCAGCGTCTGCTGGCGCCCTACCCCGACATCGAGGTGGTGGGAGAGGCCGATTGCGGCACTCAGGCGGTCTTGGAGATCGAGCGCCTCGCGCCCGGGCTTGCCTTTCTCGACATCCAGATGCCCGACCTGGACGGCTTTGAAGTCCTGTCGATGCTCAACAAGGACACGCTGCCTGAGATCGTCTTTGTGACCGCCTTCGATCAGTACGCCATCCAGGCCTTCGAGCATGCCGCCTTGGACTACCTTCTCAAGCCCGTGCGCTCCGAGCGCCTCGGCCGGGCCGTCGAGCGGGTGCGTGGGCGCCTGGCTTCCCCACAGCCCGCAGCGGAAAGTCTGCAGGAGTTGCTGCGCCTTAACTTGAACCGCTGCACCAAGTATTTGCAGCGCATCCCCGTGCGCAGTCGGCAAAGCATCCGCATTATCCCCATCGATCAGGTGGCTGGGCTCCGGTTGGAAGACGGCCTGGTCTACGTTCAGACCGGGGAAGGGGAGTTCTGGAGCAAGTACACCACGCTCAGCCAACTGGAAGGCCTGCTCGACCCGGAGCGCTTCATGCGCGTTCACCGTCAGTACATCGTCAACCTCGAACATGTCCGGGAGGTCCAGGCATTCGACAACCAGACCGCCCGCCTGACCCTCACTTCCGGCCACCAAGCCCAGGTCAGCCGCAGCTATATGAAGCGGTTTCGGAAATTGCTGGACTGGTGAGGCTGCCGGAAAGACCAGGGCGCACAGAGGCTGGGAAGGAGAGTAAGATTGGGGGGAGATGTGCGACGAGATTGTGGAATTGCATCGGGCTGCGGATGAGGACGTCGACCAGTTGGCCAAGCGGCATTCAGGACGACTGCTGTGCGGCTTGGGGTGTGCTCAGTGCTGCGTGGATGGGCTCACTGTCTTTGAAGTCGAAGCCGAGCGCATTCAGCGCAACTGCCGGGAAGTCCTGGAGAGCAAAGAGCCTCATCCGCCAGGCCAATGCGCCTTCTTGGGGCCGGAGAGGGAATGCCGCATCTATGAACACCGGCCCTACGTTTGCCGCACCCAGGGACTGCCGCTGCGCTGGCTGGAAGAAAGCCCGTCCGGTAACCTGATCGAATTGCGCGATATCTGCCCACTCAATGAAGAAGGCCCGCCCATCGAAGAGTTGCCGACTGAGGACTGCTGGACCATCGGCCCCGTCGAGCAGCAATTGGCCCAACTGCAATCCCGCCGCGAATCGATGAACCGGGTCGCCCTGCGCAGCCTCTTCAGAATTTCGCACCAAGACGCCAAGAACGCAAAGCACGAGAAACCGAAAGATTGATTCTGATCCGGAATTTGCGCTCCTTGCGTCTTTGCGCGAAACTCCCATAAACTTTGAATCCTGAGCCATGAAGATCCTGATCGTGGACGATGAAGAGACGGCCCGTTACGGCATGCGCAAGACGCTGACCGTCAAGGGGCGCGTATTTGAGGCGGGCAACCTGAGGGCGGCGCGCAGGATCTGTGAGGAGGAACGCCCTGAACTGGTGTTGCTGGACCTCAACTTGGGCGGCGAAAGCGGGTTTGACCTGCTCGATGAGTTGATGCGCCGGCAGACGCCTCCCCAGGTTATCGTCATCACCGCCCACGGCAACGAGCGGGTGGCTGTTGAAGCCATGCAAAAGGGCGCCTATCACTACCTTTCCAAGCCCTTCGACATCGATGAGCTGCGTTTGCTGGTGCGCAATGCCTGCAAGCAGATCGACCTGAGCAAGGAGAACCATAGCCTCAAGGCCGAATTGGCTGCCGTTACCGGCTACGGGGACATGATCGGCAGCAGCGAAGCCATGCGCAGGGTCTACCAGCTCATCGACCAGGTGGCCGAAACCGACGTCACCCTGCTTTTGACGGGCGAAAGCGGTTCCGGCAAGGAGCTGGTGGCCCGCGAAGTGCACCGGCGCAGCCAGCGTTCGGAGCATCCCCTGGTGAGCGTCAACTGCGCCGCCATCCCCGACAACCTGATCGAAAGCGAACTGTTCGGGCACGAAAAAGGCGCCTTCACCGGCGCTGCGCAGCGGCGCATCGGCAAGTTCGAGCAGGCCGACCAGGGCACACTGTTCCTGGACGAGGTGGGTGACATGCCGCTGGATACCCAGGCCAAGATCCTCAGGGCGCTGGAAGAGAAAGAGATCCAAAGGTTGGGGGGCAACCAGGTCATCCCGGTGGACGTGCGCCTCATCAGCGCCACCAACAAAGACCTCAAGCAGATGGTTTCGCAAGCGGAATTTCGCGAGGATCTTTACTATCGCCTGGTGGTCGTCCAAATCGAGATCCCCTCTTTGCGTGCGCGGCGGCAGGATGTCCCTTTTCTGGTCGACTACTTCAGCGGCATCTTCGCCGAACGCCACAGCCGTCCCCGCCCCCGCTTCAACGCCGAGGCCCTGTCCCGCCTGTCGGCCTACTCCTTCCCCGGCAACGTCCGCCAGCTGCGCAACATCGTGGAACGGCTGGTGGTGCTGCACAGCAGGCAGGGCGCCATCACGGTGGAGGAGCTTCCCGAAGAGGTGCGCAACTATTTGCCCGACAGCGGGGTGGACACCTCGGGGATGAGCCTGGAACCCTTTTTCGAACTGGAGTTCAAGCCTTCGCGCGAGGAGTTCGAGCGCAAGTACCTGCTTTGGAAGCTCCGGGAGCATCAAAGCAACATCACCCACACAGCCGCCGCCATCGGCATCCACCGCCAAAGCCTGCAGCAAAAAATCAAGGA
>JANQFM010000070.1 GCA_028277865.1 Acidobacteriota bacterium | reverse complement strand
CCTTCCCGCAGCGCCGCTTCCTTGTCTGCCAAAGCCGTTCCGGGGCCATCCAGGCCTTGCAGGACGCCGCTTCCCTGGCTTCCTCTGCGGTGAATCCCGACGCCGAGGATCCACCGGTCGCATTCCTCTTCCCCGGCCAAGGCGCTCAATATCTCGGCATGGGAGAGGAACTCTACCGCCAAGAGCCCCTCTTCCGCCGTGAAGTGGAGCGCTGCTGCAAAGCGCTCGAAGCTCAGCTGGGGACAGATCTGCGCGAGGTGATGTGGGGGGAAGGAAGCAGTCAGGAGTCGGGAGTCAGGAGTCAGGAAGAAGGGAAGTCAGAGGGGAAATCCTCTGATTCCGACTCCCGACTCCCGACTCCCGGCTCCCCTTCTGCCTCCGGCCTCACCCAGACCGCCTTGGCTCAGCCGGCGCTTTTTGTGGTCGAGTATGCCTTGGCGCGGCTGTGGATGTCCTGGGGCATCCGGCCTGCCGCCATGATCGGGCACAGCTTGGGCGAATACGTGGCCGCCTGCCTGGCCGGAGTGTTTTCGTTGGAAGATGCCCTGGAGTTGGTGGCGGTGCGCGGAAAGCTGATGCAGGGCCTGCCTGAAGGCGCCATGCTGGCGGTGAGGATGCCGCCGGTAGAGATTGAGCCGCTGCTGAGCGGAGGGCTTTCGCTGGCGGCGGTCAACGAGCCTAACCGCTCGGTGGTATCGGGGCCGCCGCAGGCTGTCCAAGGGCTGGAAGGCCTCCTTTCCGGTCGAGGAGTGCCCAGTCGGCGCCTGGAAGTCTCGCACGCCTTCCACTCCGCCATGATGGATCCCGTGCTGGAGGAGTTCGAGCAGAGGGTCCGACAGGCCGACCCGCAGCCTCCCCGCATCCCCTTCATTTCCAATCGGACAGGAAGCTGGATCAGCCAGGCGCAGGCCACCGATCCGGCCTATTGGAGCGGGCATCTGCGCC
The DNA here is from genome assembly GCA_028277865.1 of Acidobacteriota bacterium. Taxonomy (GTDB): domain Bacteria; phylum Acidobacteriota; class UBA6911; order RPQK01; family DATIPO01; genus JANQFM01. The sequence goes on along the minus strand of JANQFM010000070.1, from coordinate 4,151 downwards.
ACACGGTGCTCTTCAGCCAAGGGATCGAGGCTCTGACGGACCAGCCCTCGGAAGTGCGAATCTTCCTGGAAATCGGTCCAGGCCGTGCCCTGGGCGGGGCTGTGCGCCGCCGCCCCGCCAAGCCGGACGGCCTGACGGTGCTGCACTCGCTTCCCTCCGCTGAAAAGGGTCGTCCAGACGAGTCCAGGACGGTGCTGGAAGCCCTGGGCCGGCTCTGGCTGGCCGGATGCCCCGTGGATTGGCACGGCCTTCAGAAGGGCTGGAAGCGCCGTCGCCTGCACCTGCCCGGCTATCCCTTCCAACGCAAGCGCTTCTGGATTGAACCGGATCGGGAGGCCGCAGCCCGCCCCGAGGCAGCAGCGCCTCCAAAGCCTGTCCCAGAGAGGAGCACGATCAGCATGCCTGAATCCGAATCTGAATTAACACCCCCGGCGCTACTGGAGCAGCCCACCCCATCGCAAGGTCAGGACGCCTTGCAATCCACGCCGGCTGCGCCGCAACCTCCCATGCCGGCCGCCTCAGCCCAGGACGGCCGACAGCAGCGCATCCAGTCGATGCTGCAGGAGCTGTTCGGTCGCTTGCTGGGCATTGAGGGGGAACAGGTCGATCCGCAGGTTTCGCTGCTGGAGCTGGGCGCCGACTCGCTGATGCTGCTGGAGGCCAGCCAGAACATCCAGAGTCGCTTCGGCGTCAAGACCCCTTTCCGGCGACTGATGGAAGAGCTTTCCACCCTGCAGGCTCTCACGGCCCACCTGGACCGGGAGATGCCTGCCGAAGAGTCGCCCGCTCTGCAGCCAGCAGACTCCGGGTCGGAGCAGCCGCCGACGCTCCCGGCACAGGCTGCCCCTCCGCAATTGCAGCCGCAAATGCAGGGGACTGTCCCCATAGCAAGCCATGGCCAAACCGAGGGGACTGTCCCCAAAATCGAGGGGAGTGTCCCCAGCGAAATTACCGAAATCGAGGGGACTGTTCCCAGCGGAGGCCAAATCGAGGGGAGTGTCCCCACTGGCGACGGCGCTCAGGCGCCCGCCCCTGAGGCGCTGGGAGAGGCCATCGTCCAGCAATTGGGCTCCATGTCGCAGATGATGTCGGGGCTCATGACCGAGATGGTGGGACTGCTGCGCCAGGCCTACAGCAACGGCGGTGCAGCGGCGGCAGCCGCGCAGCAGGCGCAGCCCAGCCCTGCAGCCTCTGCTCAGGCTCCTTTGGCCCAGGCTGCGCAGCCCGTCCCGCCCGTTGCCGCACCTGCTGCGGCACAGTCGCCGCAAACCCGGCAAGAGGCCGGCGGGAAGGACTTCCAGCCAGCTCCCTACGTGCCCTACAAGCCCGCCAAAGCGGGTGCCCAAGGGCTGACGCCCGTACAGAGGCAGCACCTGGACGCCCTTGTCGAACGGCTCAACCGGCGCACCGGCAAATCGAAGCGGCTGGCCGAGCGCCAGCGTCCCGTGCTGGCCGACAACCGCTCCTCGACCGGATTCCGCCTGCTCTTCAAAGAGCTGCTCTACCCCATCTACGCCGAGCGGGCCTCGGGAGCGATTGTCTGGGATGTGGACGGCAACCAATACGTGGACGTCACCATGGGATTCGGCACCTTGGTCTTCGGCCACTCCCCCGAATTCGTCCAGCAGGCCATCCAAGAGCAGTCCGAAAAAGGCCTTCAAATCGGGCTGGAATCCCCTCAGGCGGGCGAGGCGGCCGAGATCATCTGCCGGCTGACCGGCAACGAGCGGGCCGCTTTCGTCAATTCGGGGACCGAGGCGGTGATGTGCGCCATCCGCCTGGCCCGCACCCGCACGGGACGCCACAAGATCGCCATCTTCCAGGGCGGCTACCACGGATTTCACGACGAGGTGATGGTCATCTCATCGCCCGGCCCCGACGGCACTGCCAGGAGCTTTCCCATGGCGCCTGGCGTCTCGCCGCGGGTGGCGGATGAGGTGATGGTCCTGGAGTACTGCAGCCCGGAGTCGATCCGTACCTTGCGCTCCTGTGCCGATGAGCTGGCCGCAGTCCTGGTGGAGCCCCAGCAGACGCGCCGCCCCGGCGGCTTCGACACCCGCGAGTTTTTACGCCAGATCCGCCAGGTGACCCAGGAAAAAGGCTGTGCCTTCATCCTGGACGAAGTGGTGACGGGATTTCGCATGCATCCCGGCGGCGCCCAGGCGATCTACGGCGTCCAGGCCGACCTGGTGACCTACGGCAAGGCCGTGGGCGCCGGGATTCCGGTGGGCGTCGTTTCGGGCAAGGCCGAGTACATGGACGGCATGGACGGAGGCGTGTGGCACTACGGCGACAACTCCTATCCACGGGCCGAGTCGACCTTCCTGGCCGGCACCTACTTCAAGCATCCCCTCATCATGGCGGCGGTCCATGCCGTGCTCAGCCACTACAAGCAGCGCGGCCCCGCCCTGCAAGAGGAACTGGCTCGGCGCACGGCAAGCCTGGCCGCCAGGCTCAACAGCTTCCTGGAAGAGGAGAGGGCGCCCCTGCGGGTCATGCACTGGGGATCGCTCTACCACTTCACCTTTGCCCCCCAGGTCCGCCACGCCAGCCTCTTCTACTACCACCTTCTCGATCAGGGGCTGTACATCCGCGACGGGCGACCTCTGTTCATGTCCACCGCCCACAGCGAGGAAGATGTGCAGCGGGTCATCGAAGCCGTCCAGCAGAGCGTCCGGGCCATGCGGCAGGGCGGATTCCTGCCCGTCCTGAGGCAGGGGCCGGACCCCGGGTCGCCGAGCCGTCCTCCTGAGGCCTCGGCGGAGCAACCGGCGGCGGGAGCGGTCGAAGTGATCGCAGCCACCGGGGCGCAGAAGGAGCTATGGGCGCTGGCCCAGATCAGCCAGGACGCCTCGCGCGCCTACAACGAGGGGATGGCTGTGCGCCTGCGAGGATCCCTTAGCCGCGAACTGCTGCTGCAGGCCGTGCAGCAGACCGTCAATCGCCACCAGGCCTTGCGGGCCTGCTTCAGACCCCTGGGAGACGAACTGCGCATCGCACCCGACCTGAAGGTCAGGATGCCCCTGGAAGACCTGTCGCAATTGGAAGCGCCCCTGCGCCGCAAGCGCTTGGCCGGCCTGCTGGCCGAAGAAGCCAACCAAGCCTTCGACATGGGCCGGCGGCCCCTCTTCCGCATCCGCCTGATCCGCCTGGAAGAAGAAGAGCACGTCTTGGCGGCCACCTTCCACCACAGCATCTCGGACGGTTCCTCCAACGGGTTGATGATCCGCGAGATCGCCGCCATCTACTCGGCCTTCGCCCAGAGGTCGACTGCCCGCCTGCCCCAGCCGGCCTCCTTCGGACGCTTTGCCGAATGGCAGCAGGGGCACCAGCAGGGCGCCGGCCTGGAGCGGGCCGAGGCTTTTTGGCTGGGCCACCTCTCGGGCATGGTCCCGCTGCTCGACCTGCCCACCGACCATTCCCGCCCGGCGGTGCGCAGCTTTGCCGGAGACCGGCGCATCCTGACCATCGGCCCGCCCCTATGCCCGGCTTTCCAGGAGACGGCCGGCAAGCTGGGCAGCACTCTCTTCGGCGCACTGTTGGCCGCTGTCCAGACCTGGCTGCACCGCCTCTCGGGCCAAAACGACATCGTGCTGGGGGCGGCCTCGGCCGGACAGGCCCAGATGGAAGGGCGCTACCTGGTGGGCCATTGCGTCAACATCCTGCCCTTGCGCAGCCGCATCCAGGGCGACCCGCTCTTTGCCGATTACCTGGCGCAGCTCAAGAGCCTCCTCTTGGACGCCCAGGAGCACCAGCACTTCCCCTTCCACAAGCTGGTCCGCAAGCTGGGCCTCTCCTCCGACCCCAGCCGGGCGCCTTTGGTGTCGGCGGTACTGAACCTGGACATGGCCGCCGAAGAGGGACCGGACTTTTACCAACTGCAGGCCGAGGTGGCTCCCAACCCTCCGCGAGCTTCGAAGTTCGACCTGGTGCTGGATGTGACGGCCTATCCCGATCGGCTGGTCTTGCACTGCGACTTCAATACGGACCTCTTCGAAGGGCGCACCATTGAAGGCTGGCTGGGGCATCTCAAGTCCTTGATGGAGGGAATAGCAGGCAATCCACGACGGCGCCTTTCCCAACTGCCCATCCTCTCGCCGGCCCAGCGCGACCAGTTGGTGCAGGGATGGAACGATACCCGAACCGATTAT
>JANQFM010000526.1 GCA_028277865.1 Acidobacteriota bacterium | reverse complement strand
TGGGCATGCCATGGGTCCGGCAGCTGGACCTGTCCAGCCTCAAGCCGGTTGCGGAAGGAAAAGTCGCCGACAACCTGCGCAAGCGGCGCGGAGACGGGGCCTGGAGGGCTGAGCGCCCGGGCGGGCCCATCCACATCCTGCTGGAATTCCAGTCCGATCCAGATCGGACCATGGGGGTGCGCTTTTCCACCTACGCGGGCCTGCTGGCCCAAAGGCTGATCCGGCAAGAAAAAGGCACCAAAAGGATTTGTCTAGGGCCATTGTTTGCACTATTGATTTATAATGGAAAGCTGCGCTGGAAAGCACCATTGGAGGCCGGGGAGCTCTTCGGACCGGTGGATGGGGAACTGAGGCCCTACCAGCTTCGGATGCGCTACTGCTTGATCGACATGCAGCGCTTCCGCAAGCAGGATCTGGCCCGGCGCAAGAATGCATTTGCCTGCCTGATCCGGCTGGAGCAAAGCCGCAGCCTGGAGGAGGTGGACGCAGTCGTGGAAGACATGCTGGCCTGGTTTGCCGGCAAGGAGCACGAAATCTTGAGGCGCGACATGGCCACCTGGCTGCGGCAAGTGCTGCTGCCCAGCCGCTTCCCTGGATTGAGCGTGCCGGAATCAGTGGAGGATCTGATGGGATTCAAAAGCATGCTGGCGGAGAGGGCCAAGCAATGGCCCCAGCAGTGGATGGAACAGGGGCGTCAAAAAGGGCGGAAGGAAGGACGGAAAGAGGGACACCGAGAAGGGCAGGCGCGCCAGCTCGTCCTCTTGCTGGAACTGAAGTTTGGTTCCTTGCCCGATGGATTTCGGCAACAAGTTGAATCTGCCGATGCCAACACCCTGATGGAGTGGGCAGGCCGGGTCTTGGCATCGGACGACTTGGAGCAGGTTTTCAATGGCCATCTCGCCGAAGGAACCCATTCGCCTGCCTGATCCGGCTGGAGCAAAGCCGCAGCCTGGAGCACCCGGATGTCCGCTTGGCACATGCTTCCGTTTTTCTATTGCCTTGAGCCGCTTTTTATTTTACACTGTTAAAAAAAGGGCGAACTGAGGATTGGAGCAAGATGCACAACCTGATTCAAGACATTCGCTACGCATTTCGAACGCTTGTCAAAAGTCCAGCATATTCGATCGTGGCCATTGCCACTCTGGCGCTGGGAATTGGCGCCAACAGCGCCATTTTCAGCGTCGTCAACGGCGTGCTGCTGCAGCCCTTGCCCTATGCGGGAGATCATAGGCTTGTGGTCCTGCAGCAAAGCGCTCCGCAGGCAGGCCGGGATCAAGTGGCCTTTTCGGTCAAGGAGATCGAGGATTATCGGAGCCAGAGCCGCACTTTGGAAGAGGTGGTGGAGTACCACAACATGTCCTTTGTGGTGTGGGGTTCCATGCAGGCGCACCAAATCCGGGCCGGGGTTGTCTCGGCAAACTTCTTCGATGTCCTGGGAGTGGACGCCCACCTGGGGCGGACTTTCCTCCCCGGCGAGGATCAGCCCGGCACCGAGCCGATCCTGGTGTTGAGCTACGAGTACTGGAGCGGACGGTTGGGCGCGGACCCCGAGATCATCGGCAAGCCTCTGCAGGTCAACTCCCAGATCCACACGGTGGTGGGAGTGCTGCCGCCCATTCCCCAGTATCCCCGCCAGAACGACGCCTACATGCCCACCTCCCACTGCCCGACGCGTTCCAGTCCCAGATTTCAGGAAAACCGCAGCAGCCGGATGATGCTGGTCTTCGGGCGCTTGCAGCCCTCCGCCACAGCGAATCAATCCCGTCAAGAGGTCGCTTCGATCGCCCGCCGCATGAAAGAGGAGCACCCTGGCCATTACCCGTCCAACTCGGGTTTTACGGCCTCGACGATCCCCTTGAAGGAGCAGCTCACTCGCCAGGCCAGGCCCACCTTCCTCATCCTGCTGGGCGCATCGGGCCTCGTCTTGTTGATCGCTTGCGCAAATGTGGCCAATCTGGCCCTGTCGCGTTTGCTCAGGCGGGAGCGCGAGATGGCAATCCGTTCGGTGCTGGGCGCCCGTCGGGGACGTCTGCTGCGTCAGACCGTTACTGAAGGAACGCTGTTGGCATTGGCGGGAGGAGGGCTTGGACTGGCTTTGGCCTTTGCAGGAATGGATCTTCTGGTCGAATTCGCCGCCCGCTTCACCCCGCGGGCCCCGGAAGTGGGCATCGATTTGCCGGTCCTCCTTTTTACGCTGCTGGTGTCGACGCTTGTGGGGATCATCTTTGGGATCCTGCCTGCTTTTCAGCCTCGGGAGGATTTGCAGGCAGCTCTGAGCGAGGGCAGTGCCCGCCTGTCATCCGGGTTGGGCAAGCAGCGCCTGCGCTCAATCCTGGTGGTCGCCCAGGTGGCGGTTTCGCTGATTCTGCTCATCGGGGCCGGTTTGATGGTGCGCAGCTTCATTTCCCTTCAAAGCGTCGATGCCGGAGTCAATCCTGAAAAGGTCCTCTCCATGCGGGTGGGCCTGAACTTCACCAAGTTCAGCCAGAATGAAGCGGGTGTGGCGGGTGCGCGACGCGAGTTTTGGAGGATCTTGCTGGAACGGGTGCGGGCACTGCCGGGCGTCCAGTCGGCCGGGCTGGCCAGCATGGTGCCACTCGACCAGCAAGAGGGGATGACGAACCGTATTGAAATCGAAGGGCAACCGATGCCGGAGGGGCAGCCGCGCCCTTCGGCCACTCAGAACTTTGCCGATCCCGGATACTTTCAGACCGTCGGCATCCCCCTCATCCGAGGACGGTTTTTCAGCGATTCCGATGACCCCGAAGCGCCTCCCGTGGCTGTAATCACCCAGTCGATGGCGCGGCGCTATTGGGGCGACCGTGATCCGGTGGGGCAAAAGATCAAAAACATGGGCAGATGGATGACAGTCGTCGGAGTCGTCGGCGACATCCGCGAATTCGGCCTGGACCGGCCGCCCACTGACGAGATGTTTGCCCCCTTCGCCCAAAGCCCATTCGCTTCCCGGTTGGTGATACGGACCACTTCAGACCCGATGGGCCTGTCTCAGCCGGTCATCAGCATCATCCGCCAAATCGATCCCGACCAAACGGTGGACTCGGTGACGACGCTGGAAGAGATTCGCAGCGAGTCGATGGCGCCGGCTCGTCTCACGACCCTGCTGGCTGGGCTGTTTTCGACCTTGGCCCTGCTCATCACCGCTACGGGGCTGGGAGGAGTGATGGCCCTGATGGTGAACCAGCGGACTCACGAGATCGGGGTCCGCCGTGCCGTCGGCGCCCGAGAGAGGCACATTCTGCGGCTTATCCTGGGGCATGGCCTGCGCTTGACCTTGATTGGCAGTATCTTGGGCCTCTCGGGAGCCTTCCTGCTGAGCCGCTTCCTGGAATCGCTCCTCTTCTCAGTGGCGCCTACCGACCTCATCTCCTTTTTGGCCATGCCCCTCTTGCTGCTGGCTGTTGCAGTGGCGGCATGCTACATTCCTGCTCGGAGAGCCATTCGGGTGGATCCGGTGCAGGCTCTTTGTTCCGAGTAGTCGCCACAGGCCCGGCCTTCATTTGGGACTGCTTTTTTGCAGGATCTTGACTGCAGCCCGGCAAATGGGGCATGTCCAAATCTCCTTTGCTTGACTCACCAGTCGGCATCCCACCATACTGGGCGGCCATGAACCTGCGAGCCAAACGCCCTTATGTCTGGGGGTTGCTGTCCCTGCTGGCCGTGCAAGCCGCCTTGCTGGCTCAGGAACGCGAGTTGGTGATCCTTTACACCAACGACTTTCACAGTGCCATCGACCCTATTCCCGCCTATTGGATGGAGGGCGACCCGCCTCCGCTCTTGGGAGGTGCAGCCCACTTGATGACGTTGGTGGAGCGCATCCGAAAGGAAGAGGCCCGCAAGGGAAACCCCGTCTTTTTGTTCGATACCGGCGACATGTTTACGGGCATGCTGGCCAAATTGACCCAAGGAGAGGTGATGATGGAGATGATGGCCACTTTGGGCTATGATGCCATGGCCATCGGCAATCACGAGTTCGATTATGGCTGGCGGAATTTTCGGCGCTTGATGAACCGTGTTTCCTTTCCAGTGCTGGGTGCCAACATTTTTTATGAGGGCACTGACATCCCCTTTGCCCCTCCTCACACCATCCTCGAAAAGGAAGGCCTGCGCCTGGGCGTGATCGGCATCATCGGCCAGGACGCCCGCAGCGTCATCCTGCCTTCCATGGTGACCGAACTGCGTTTTGAGGATCCGGCGCCTCACGTAGCTGATTCCCTTTGGGAACTGCAGGATGATGTGGACCTGATTGTCGTGCTGGCCCACCAGGGCCGCACCGGGCCCATGCAGACCGACGCCGAAGCCCATGCCGACCTGCAGCGCGATTTTGAGGCCGACATCAAACTGAGCGGGCGTGTTCCCGGGATCGACGTCTTCGTGGGCGGCCACGCTCATCGGGGCATCGAAGAGCCCTTCGTCCATCCTCAAAACAAGACCCTCATCGTCCAGACCTATGGCTACGGGACCCGCCTGGGCTACCTGCGGCTGAAGATCGATACGGAGAGCGGCGAGGTCCTCTCGCACCAAGGCGAATTGCTCAAGGTGTGGAGCCGCAAGCTGCCGCCCGATGCGCGCATGCTCCGCAAGATGCAGCCATACAAGGAACGGACGGCGCCTATCATCGGACCCGTGGTCGGACGATCCCGGCAGCGCCTAATCCGTCGCTACAACCAGGAGTCGCCGCTGGGGAGCTTTGCCGCCGATGTCTTGCGCCAAGCCGGGAAGGCAGAGGTGGGTTTCACCAATGCCGGCGGGCTGAGGGCGGACCTGCCCGAAGGCGAGATCACCATCGGCAACGTACAGGATGCCTTTCCCTTTTACAATGACTTGGTGGTCCTGGAAATGACGGGCAGGCAGATTGCACAAGTCCTCGAACAAGGCCTGACCTTGCTGCGCGGCATGATTCAGGTCTCGGGCCTTCAGGCTCGCTACGACCTGAGCAAGCCCTTTGGAGAGAGGCTGCTGCAGCTATCCATCGCCGGCAAGCCGGCTGACCCGGAGCGCACCTACCGAGTGGCTGCCAACAGCTTCCTGGCCGAAGGCGGAGACCTCTACAAGACCTTTACCGAATGCCGCTGGATCGAGCACATCAACAAGGACGTGGCTGCACTGGTCATCGAATACCTCAAGGATCACCGGGAGCCAATTGAACTGCCTCCATCCGGACGCTTGATCCCTGTTGAATCAGCCTCTGCCGGGACCGCACGGCAATGACATCGAAGACTTGCCAAAAGCCGCTTCAGACCGTCGCGTTTGGGTTGGGGCTGGCATTGTGGTTCGCCAACTGGATCGGTCTGGCCCAGGACGCAGTTTCGCTGCGCAGCGTCGAGGAGATCTCAGCTGAGGACGCCTACTCCAAGTATCCGGCCTTGGCTTCCGATTGGAGAGGACGGTTGTGGGCTGCCTGGACTTCGACAGTCGACGGGCGCGACATTATCATGGCACGCAGCCGCGAGGGTGATTCCTGGACGTCCGCCAGGCGCCTGGACAGGGGAGGGGGCGTGGAAAGCGGCGTGGCGCTGCAGCGACAGGGGACGCTGCTATGGGCCGTCTGGCATGGGCGCAGATCCGATCGCTGGAGCCTGTTCGCCCGCTCCATTGACGGCAACCAAGGCTTTTCGAGCGAAAGTCGCCTGACAGCCGATTCCGTCCATGCACTGCATCCCTCCACCGCCGTGAGTGAAGCCGGAATGTGGGTGGCCTACGAGGTGGCCCTGCAAGGGCGCTTCGGTGTTGAGGCGATCCTGCTGGCGGACGGCGCCTCCAAAGCTGTGCGTGTGCCCGGGCCAGGATCCAGTCGCCGACCAAACCTGGCTTCCTGTCCCGACGGACGAGTCTTCCTGGCCTGGGATTCCACCCGTTCCGGCAACTACGACATCTGGCTGGCTCAATTGGAGTCCGTCGACGGAAAGCCGCGCTTGACAAACATTCAGGCTGTGACCCGGCATGCTTCCATCGATGATTCGCCTTGGCTGGCTTGCGCTGCGGACGGCACTTTGTGGGTCGCCTTCAACGGCATGCGCGCTCACCTTAATGACGAATTGCGCACCGACCGCCACTCCGGAGATGCCTTTGTCCGTCTGCTTCGCGACGGTCAGTGGCTGGCGCCGCCCGGGGTTGTCCCGGCTGCCTTGCCCGGGCAAGTCAGCTTCGGGGCCACCAACAAGACTCCGCGAGACGCGGTTGATCCCTACTGGCACTGGAAACAGACCCAGAACTATCCCCGCGTTTTCCACGACGGGCTTGGCGCCTGGATCATCTGGCGCAGCGACGCAACTGGAGCTCACGACTTCGACCTTCTGGCCCGCTATCACGACGGCCAATCCTGGTCGGCTGAAGTCAACCTCACTTCGTTCTCGCCGGGACGCGACGAATGGCCCGCCGCGCTACTTTCTTCTAACGGGAATCTCCACTTGGCCTGGGAGGGTCAGCTGCTGCCCACGCCACAACGGCTTGAGCATTTGCCCGGCGGCGACGTCGATCTATACAACACCAAGGGCAACCCCAACGTCGTGCTCACCGGCCAGCTAAGCCGCCCTCCCTCCGGAAAAGGCGGCGCAGAGCCTGTAGCGGCACCCGCCGAGCGATCCCGAGCCCACGAAAAGAACGAGCCGCCCCTGGCCGGCCCACCCGAGATCAACGAGTTCAGAGCTGCCGGGCGTTGGAGAGTTTTCTTCGGCGACCCCCACAGCCACTCCATACTGAGCGATGCCAAGACGGGATGGCCCGACCAGCTTCTCGAACTCTCCCGAAACGATCTTGAATTGGACTTCGCGGTTGTCAGCGACCATGCCGAGATGGGCATCCTGCAGCCTTCCGAGCACGCCGAACTGCAACTGACCGCCCGTGTCTACAATCAGCCGGGGCGCTTCGTTTCACTGAGCGGATGGGAATGGACGGCCGGCGTTAACTACGGCCACCGGGTAGCGGTCTTCAAAGATGATGGCGCGGCCCCCCTGAGCGCCGACCGCCCTGAGGGCGATACCATTGAGGAGCTTTACGAGCACCTGCGCCAACACGAGGCGGTTCTTTCGCCGCATCACAGCGGCAATGCCACTTGGGGCCGATGGAATCCGGATGCCCATCACGACGAGGAGCTGGAGCCCAACTTCGAGATCGCCTCCTGGCACGGCCGCTTCGAGTTTTACGGCAATCCCTGGGAAGGGCGAAGGCAGGTTCCAGGGCACCAATACCAGGACGCCTTGCGACGCGGTCTCCGGGTGGGGGTGATGGCCGCCAGCGACACTCACCACCTCACTCCCGGCGAGGGCGGGCTGACCGCCGTCCTTGCCGAAAGGCTTGACCGGGAAAGCTTGTTCGAGGCACTGAGGCGACGGCGCAACTACGCCACCACGGGCGTGCGCATCCTGCTCGACTTCACAGTCAATGCTGCTGCCATGGGTTCGGTGATCCAGTCCGACGGGCCGCTTGAAATGACCGTGCGAATAGTGGGGACCGATGCGGTGGACCGGGTGGAAATCGTGCGCGGCTTGATCGACACTTTCGCCGCCGTACGCATCGAGCAGGCTCCCCTAGGCGACGACGGGGTCTTTCTCATCTATGAGCCGCGAGACCCGCAAGGCAGCCGTCGACTTCCCCTCCCCGACACCCGCCGCCTATCCTTCAGCGTTACCGACACGCAAGTGCCTTCCGGCCAAACCCCTTACTATGTCCGCGTTACCCAATCCGACGGTCATCAGGCCTGGTCCTCTCCAGTATGGGTCACCCGCAAGTAAGACCTTTCAGATCCGTCAAAGCCCGAAGAACGCAAATCCGGCCCATTGAGTGAACTCCTCTTGATAGGGCGCAACCAGTTGCCGGTTTACCTCGGGGACCGAAGCATTGAGTTCCTCCTGAGCTGTGATTGCCCCGATGTCGCCCTCCCGGGCCGCCTGCAGGACCTGCTCCAAGCTGGAGTTCGCCCAGGAAGCGCCCAAAGCCTGGTAAAACTTTTGCCTCACCCAGTCGTACTCCTGGAGGCTGAAGCCGGTTTCGTTGAGCGCTTGGACCTGAGCCCGCTTGCCTTGTGAAAGCGTGCTGAACACATCCTGGATCAAGCCCGCCACTTCGAAGAATCCTGCCTCTTCGCCTCCCGATTTGCGGCGTTCCTCCAGTTCTTCGATCTTGGCCTGTATGTCCTGGTAGTCCTCTCCCAAAGATTGGCGAATGCTTCTTTGGACCGACACGAAGCGATCCACCTGGTGCTGAGTCAGATGCTCATCCGTCGGCGCCTGGTAAGGTTGACGGTTTTCAACCTGGCTGTCCAGGGTCGCCAGCTCTTCAGCCTTGCCCGCAAAGTCGCGGATGGGACTCCAGATGAAATAGTAAAAACCCACTCCCGCCGCCACGCTTCCCACCACAAAAATGATCAGGCATCCGAAAAGGATTTTCTTCATGTGCCTCCTTCTGGCCAGTCACCCGAGTTGATTTGCCAGGGATTGTAGAGGAGATCGGGACCAGAGGGAAAGCCCGTGAAGCTGATCAAGGGCCAATCACACTTAGCGAGGCAGCGCCTCAGGCTGGGAAGACCGGGAGCGCCCGCATCTTGCGGGCCTCTGGAGTCTAAGTCCGCTCGGTTGCCAGGATCGGGATCCCTCCGGAGGCAGAGGCCCGCAAGATGAGGTTGTCGTAAAAGGGCGGCAAGAGCAGATTCACGCAGAGGCGCAGAGACGCAGAGGACGCAGAGAAGACAAAGATCAGCGCCACTGGTTATTGCC